>NZ_JAGQBM010000055.1:0-23331 GCF_024345635.1 Cyanobium sp. Lug-B | reverse complement strand
GGGCCAGCACCGCCAGGCGCCGGCCGCGCAGGTCCGGCGGGGCCGCCGCCCGCCCAGGCCGCCAGGTGGGATCGAGCACCGCCAGGCCCCGGGCCAGCAGGTCCAGGTCCCGGGCGATCAGCCCCGGGGTGCCGTTGACGAAACCCAGCGGCAACAGGCCGGCGCTGGAGAAGCGCCCCTGGGTGGGTCGCAGCGTCACGGCGCCGTTGTAGACGGCCGGCAGGCGCAGGGAGCCGCAGTTGTCGCTGCCCAGGGCCAGGGGCACGAACCCCGCCGCCACCGCCACGGCGGAACCGGAGGAGGAGCCCCCCGGGCTGAGCCAGGGGTCGTAGGCGTTGCCCACCCGGCCCGCCGCCCCCGACAGCCCGCGGATGCCGAAGGCGAACTCGTCCATGGTGGTGGTGCCGACCACGATCGCCCCGGCGGCCCGCAGCCTGGCCACCGCCTCGGCATCGGCCGCCGGCTGGTTACCCAGCAGCGCCAGCGACCCGGCCGTCATCGGCTGGTCGGCGGTGGCGAAATTGTCCTTCACCGCCAGCGGCAGGCAGTCGAGGGGGCCGGCGGGGGCGCCCGCCGCCCGGGCGCGGTCGAGGGCGGCGGCCTGTTCGAGGGCGTAGGGATTGAGCTGCTGGAAGGCGTTGAGGGGCGGCCCGGAGCCGGTGGCCAGGTTGCGGCCCAGGATCTCCCGCTGCACGGCGGCGATCCGGGCCACGCAAGGCGGCTCGGCCTCCCGCCCCACCGCCGGAGCCTCCGCCCATGCAGGGGAGAGCAGCGCCGTCAGGGCGATGGCACACCCGATACCACCCGCATTGATCCCCCTGGGCAAGAGCCTGCCGCCCCCAGCGCCTGCCCAGCATCGCAACGGCCCGTCCGCCCCGTCCAGGGCGGCCCAGGGTGGCCACCTGAGCCAATAATGGGGCTCCGCGATCGAACTGAGCGGACCGAAGACCCCAACCCCGCGGTGGCCGACTTGAACGAGATGGGGCTGGCCATGGCGACGGTGGCGGGCGGCGGCGCCAGCGCCGGACCGACGGCCGGAACGACGGCCGGTGGCATCCCCGAACTGGTGAGCCTGTCGATCGTGCTGCTGCTGCTGGCGACGGCGGTGGCCCTGATCGCCCAGCGGCTGCGGCTGCCCTACGTGACCGGCCTGGTGCTGGCGGGCCTGCCGTTCACCGAGGTGTTCTCGCGACGGATCGGGCTCGATCCCTCGCTGGTGCTCAATCTCTTCCTGCCGATCCTGATCTTCGAGGCGGCGATCAACACCGACATCAGCCGGCTGCGCAGCACCTTCAAGCCGATCGCGCTGCTGGCGGGGCCGGGCTCCCTGGTCGCCTCGGGGGTGATCGCGCTGCTGGTGCATCTGGTACTGGGGCTCCCCTGGATCCCTGCCCTGCTGGTGGGGGTGATCCTGGCCAACACCGACACGGTGTCGATGATCGCGGTCTTCAAGGAGATCCGGGTGCCCGCGCGGCTGACGACGATCGTGGAGGGCGAGACCCTGTTCAACGATGCGGCCGCCCTGGTCAGCTTCAACCTGCTGCTGCTGATCCATGCCTCGGGCTCGATCACGGTGGCGCAGGGGCTGCGGGAGATGGTGGTGGTGGCGGTGGGTGGGGTGCTGGTGGGTGGCGTCCTGGGCTACCTGTGCCTGCCGGTGTTCCTGCGCCTCCACGACCCCCTCAGCTCGCTGCTGCTCACGGTGCCCCTGGCCCTGGGGACGTTTCAGTTCGGCCAGTTTCTGGGGGTCTCCGGTGCGGTGGCGGTGGTGATCGCCGGGCTCGTCTTCGGCAACCAGGGCCTGCCACGCAGCGACACGGCCACCGACCGGCTCACCGTGCTGAATTTCTGGGAGTACGCCGGATTCATCGTCAACACCTTCCTGTTCCTGCTGATCGGCCTCGAGATCAACCCCCTGACCCTGTGGACGTCGCTGCCGGCGATCGCCCTGGTGGTGCTGGCCTACCAGCTGGCGCGGGTGCTCACGGTGTACGGGCTGCTGGCGCTGCTGCGCCGCTTCGATCGACCGATCCCCCTGCGCTGGCAGCACGTGCTGGTGCTGGGCAACATCAAAGGCTCGCTCTCGATGGCGATGGCGGTGGCGATTCCCCTGTCGCTGGCCGGCCGGAGCGGCATCATCGAGCTGGTGTTCGGCGCGGTGCTGTTCTCCCTGGTGATCCAGGCGCTGGCGCTGCCCTGGCTGATCGGACGCCTGAACATCGCCCAGGTGTCGCCGGTCGGCGCTGAAATCGGCAGGCTGCAGATCCAGCTGATCGCCTCCAAGGCGGCCCAGGAGGAACTCGACCGGCTGCTGAAGTCCGGGGTGCTGCCGAAGACCGCCTACGAGGAACTGTGGGCCTCCTACCAGGCGCGGGTGGCGGCGTCCGAACGGGTGCTGCGGGAGGCCTACAGCGAGGGGCGCTCCGGCCCTGATCAGCCCGGGGCCCGACCGCTGGAGGCGATCCGGAGACGCCTGCTTCTGGCCGAGAAGGGGGCCCTGATGGAGGCGCTCCGCAAACGCATCGTGCCGGACGATCTCGTGCAGCCCTTCGTCAGAGATTTGGATGAGAAACTTCTAGCGCTGGACGACGACTAGCGCTGAGGCCGAGATAGTCGATCAGCGGGTGCACGAACTCCGGCCTGGTGACCACCAGGATCGTGGATCCGGCCTGGAGCACGGTGTTGCCGTTGGGGATCTCGACGCTGGCCTCGGGATTGAGCTGGTAGCCGATGATCAGGGAGCCGCTCGGGAAACGGGGATCCTGGGCGATCGCGGCGACGCTGCGGCCGGCCACGGAACAATCGGCGGGGACCGGCAGCTTGAGCACCTTCACCTGGCCCTGCTCGAAGTGCATCATCGATTCCACATCGGGATATTCGATCGCATTCGCCATCGTCGCCACCGCCAGATCGATGGTGCTGATGATGTGGCTGGCTCCCGCCAGGCGGTAGGCCTGGAGGAACTCGCGATCGCGCATGCGCGCCACGATGTGGGAACTGCCGTAGCTGCGCGACAGGGTGATCAGGGCCAGGTTGAGGGCATCGTCCCGCAGGGCGGCCACCACCGCATCCGCCTTGCGGATGCCGGCTTCGATCAGCACGGTGGAGCTGACGGCGCTGCCCTCGAAGGCCATCACGCCGATCTTCTCGCGGGCGAAGCTGCAGGCCAGCGGATCGATGTCGATGATCGCGATGGTGTGGCCGAGCTGAAGGAGCTGGCGGGCCAGGCCCAGCCCCATCATTCCCGCCCCGCCGATCAGCACGTACATGGGCGTGATGGTACCAACGGCGCCGGGGACTCCGGACTCAGGAGACTCCCGCCCGCATCAGCCGCTGCAGCTGGCCGCTCTCCAGTTCCAGCACCCGGCGGGCGAAGTCGGGATCGCGCTCGAGCACCGCGTCGAAGGAATCCACCGGCACGGCAAGCAGGCGGGTGCCATCAGCCTCGGCCACGATCGTGCTCTCCGAGGCACTGTGGGTGAGCACCTGGAGTTCGTCGAGCACCCGGCCGGGCTGGAGGTCCTCCACCCAGGTGCGTTCGCCGTCCCGGTGCAGGACCCGGGCCCGGCCCTCGATCAGCAACAGCAGTTCCCGGCAGGTGTCGCCCGCCTCGGTGATCAGCTCGCCCTTGGCGAAGGAGCGCACATCGGCCTGGGAGGCCAGGGCATCGAGGGTGTCGGCGTCGCTGCGGCGGAAGAAGTCGCTGGTGGCCAGGAACACCCGCTTCTCCAGCTCCGGAAACCCCCGCAGCTCAGGGGGGCCGCTGAGGCCCTCGACGGTGCGGGCGGTCTGGCGCAGCAGTGCCGGGGCGCCGGGACCGCCCCGCTCGGCGGCCATGGCCCGGGCCCGCTCGGCGTCAAGGCAGGCCGTCAGGAACAGGGCGGCGGAGGCGAGGGTGGGGCTGGCATCGGCGGCCAGGCTGGCCAGGAAGCCAAGGGTCTCCCCGACGGGCACCTCCAGGGAACAGGAGGGGGCCTCGCCACCGGGGTGGGACAGGGTGCCTGCGACGGACGCCGGCAGGCGGCGCTCCCAGCCCTCCCGGCGCAGCAGTTCCGGCAGCTCCAGGGGGGCGATGGCCTGGAGGCGCCGCACCAGGGCCGGCACCGCCGGATCCTCCTGGAGGGTGGCCAGGCCGTCGAGGATCGCCCGCAGGGTCAGCTCCTTGCGCAGCTGCAGCCGGTCGTCGAGCAGGGCCAGCACGGCGGACTGGTGGCGCAGGGCACTCTGGTGCAGGGCCCGGTAGCCGTCGGTGAGGGCGGGCAGCCGCTCCAGCAGCCGCTCCACCTTGTGGGTCGCCGCCGCGGCGGGGGAGAGGTCGTCGAGCACCTGCTCCTCCTCGCGCGAGGAGATGCCGTATTCGCGCCGAAGGGCCTGCAGGGCGGCGCCGTCGGGGCCGGCTGCCGTCGGGCCGGTGACGCCGCCGAGGCGCTGCACCAGCATCAGCCGCTCCAGCGACTTGCGGTAGCCGCTGAGGCGGATCTGGTCCTCCAGGCTGCGGCGGCTGTCGGGATCCAGCAGGCCGGGATCCTCCACGCCGAGTTCGTCGAGCACCTGGCGGTGCTCGCCGTCGCTGATGCCGAGGGAGAGGCGCATCTGCTTGAGCACCTCCAGGCTGCTGGCGGCGTTGACGAAGCCCTCCTCCAGGGCTTCGCGCACCACGCCCTTGTAGGCCTCGAGCCGCTTCTGGCCGGTGAAGCCCGGCAGCACCTTGGCCAGCACGTACACCTCCTCGGTGCCAAGGTCGGCCAGGGAGCGGCCGTCGAGGTAGCGGCCCACATCGAGGTCCATGCGGGTGAGCTGCTTGCGGAAGCGCTCGGCCAGGTTCTCGCGGCCGTAGAGGTCGGGGGAGCGGTTCCAGGCGCGGTAGAGCCACAGGGTGCTGACTGCCACCAGGGTCACGTCGAACAGGTACTGGAGCCAGGCCGGCGCCAGCAGCAGCAGCGGCCGGCCAGCGAACAGGAAGAAGAAGTTGAACACCAGGAAGGTGGCCACCACGAACACCCGGTGGCGGATCCGGTCCCGGTCGGGCTCGGCGCCGCGACGCCGCACCCGGGTCCGCAGGGCCGATTCGATCGCCCGGCCGGCGAGGGTGCCGAGCCAGGTGCACAGCCCCAGAAACAGGGGCACCGCCACCAGCTTGGGCACATCGATCGGCTGGCCGAAGAGATAGAAGCCTGGCCGCAGCAGCTGGGCCAGCTGGTCCTCCTGGCGCAGCCAGACGCCGGAGAAGTAGTAGTCCCAGTTGCCGGCGTAGACGTAGTAATAGACGAAGTAGCCGAACACCAGGCCCACGTAGCCGTAGCGCTCGAAGGCGAAGGCGGGGCTGGGCAGCCGGGCCCAGTAGAGGCGCTCGGCGTCGATGTCGATGCAGGGCTGCTGGCAGGCCACGCAGGCGCTCTGCTCGCTGCCGTCGGGCTGGACGGTGCGGCACATCGACTGGGTGATCGGCGTGCTGGCCATGTGGGCCCGGCTGCCCAGCAGGCCGGTGGGGGTGGAGAAGACGCTCTGCACCGGTGCCATCGGGCAGAAGTACTGGCACCAGCTCTTGCCGCCGTAGAGCCAGCCGACGGCGATGGCACAGGCGATGGTGAAGGCCAGCCAGGCGAACAGCACCAGGCGGTCGGCGTTGAAGAAGAGGATGCGGCCGCAGAGGCCCACGAACAGCCAGCCGAACTGCAGCCGGGAGTAGTGCTTGCCCAGCCAGGAATCGGCCGGCACCTTGGCCAGCTGCAGACGCTTCTCACCGGTCTTGGGGTTCACCCGGGCGATCTGGCGCTGCAGCCCCAGGGCGCGGGGGATCTGGGAGAGGAAGGAGAGCGGGCAGATGCGCCGCCACAGCTCATGGCCGAACACCAGCAGGATGAAGATGCCCGAGGGCACCACCAGGCCCCAGAACAGGGTGGTGCCCAGGGGGTAGGGGGTCTCGCTCAGACAGCTGCCCTGCACCGTCACGCAGGCCTCCGGCAGCCGCAGGGGGCTCCAGGGGTGGTCGGGCGCGGTGAACCGGGGCGTGAACGGGTCGTAGAGCAGCGAGAGGATGATCAGGATCCAGCCGGTGGTGAGCGCCCAGCGCACCAGATGCATCCGCCGTTCCGTCACTGCTGACTCGCGCCGCCGCGCCGAAGTGGGGCTGACCATAGCGATGGCCTCCGAAAGCTGACGGGGTGGCGGTGCCGGAGGCGACGGGGCCGCCAGAATCGCTGCCATGACGTTCTTCTCCCGCCACTGGAGCACCTACCGCCGGGTGCTGGAGCACGACCTGATGGAGCACGGGGCCCTCACCGCCGCCGTCACGCGAACCATCGACGGCTGGCTGGCGCAGCGCGGGCCCGCGGAGCCGCCCCCCCACGCGGTGGACCTGGGCTGCGGCGACCTGTCCCTGCTGCCGCCGCTGCTGCGGCGCCTGCCGCTGGCCTCGTTCACGGCCCTGGACCTGAACGGGGCGGTGCTGCCCCTGGCCGCCGAGGCCCTCGGGGCGGTGCCCTACCCCAGCCGCTTCCTGGAGGGGGATCTGCTGGCCTGGGCCGAGGCGGAGCCGGAGGGGCCGCCGGTGGATCTGATCTTCAGCAGCTTCGCCGTGCACCACCTGCAGGAGCCGGACAAGGGCCGCTTCCTGCGGGGCTGCCGGCGTCACATCGCCCCGGGGGGCCTGCTGCTCTGGGCCGATGTGTTCCGCGCGCCGGGAGAGGACCGTGACACCTACGTGGGCCGCTACTGCGCCCGCGTGCACGGCTGGAGCCCGCTGGAGCCGGAGCGGCAGGAGGAGGTGATCGAACACCTGAGCCAGTGGGACCATCCAGCCGACCCGGAGGCGATCGTGCGGGAGGCGGAGGCGGCGGGCTGGCGGTGGCAGTGGGCCTGGCAGGGCCAGCACCGGGCCGAGGCACTGGCGGTGCTCAGGCCGCTCTGACGATTCGCAGCGAAGCGGTGCGGAATGCCCTGACGACTGCCGGGGGGGTGAGTAGGTTGAATGGAGAAGAACTCGCCCGAGGGCGATCAAGGGGGCGCAACGTCTTTTTTTCATCGTTTCGTCCTTCCCCCGGTCCGTTCCTCGTTCCGCGTTTCATCCTGGACGCACCTGCTGGCGCTGTCGTGCCTGGCGGTGCCGTTGACGGCCAGCGCCAAACTCCAGGCTCAGCGGCCCCTGCGGGTGGTGGTGAGCGATGCCTTCCCGCCGATCAGCTTCGTGGATCCCCAGGGCAGGATCCAGGGCCTGGCAAGGGATCGCTGGGATCTTTGGCAGCGTCGCACAGGAATCCCTGTGGAGTTGCAGGCGATGGACTGGCTGGAGGCCCAGAAGGCTGTCCAGGCCGGCCGCGCCGATGTCATCGCCGCCATGGCCCGCACCAGGGACCGGGAGAAGATCTACGCCTTCACCCAACCCTATCTGGAGGTGGATGTTCGCCTCTATTACGACCGCAGGCTGAGCGGAATCGTTGATCTCGATACCAGCAAGGCCTTCAAGGTGGGGGTCCGCGCCGGCGATGTGTGCATCGAAAAACTCAAGGCGGCCGGCAACCGCACCTTCCGCATCTACCCGGATTACAGCGCCCTCATCGAGGCGTCCAGCTCCGGAAGCCTGCCGGTGTTCTGCATGAATGAGCTGCCGGCCAACTACATCCTGGCCAGGGAGGGACTGAGCGAGGAGTTCCTGCAATCGCCGCCGATCTACACCTCGGCCATGTACGAGGCCGTGCGCAAGGACCACACCGCCCTGCGGGACACCGTGATCGCAGGCTTCAATCGGATCAGTGCGGCCGAGGAAGCCGCCATGGAACGCAAGTGGCTGGGCGATGGCGTCCACCCCCGCTTCAGCTGGCTGGCCCGCCATGGACTCCAGGTGCTCGGGGCCACGGCGGCGGCCGCGGGGCTGATCGCGCTGTGGAGCGCCAGCCTGAAGCTGGAAGTGCGCCGCCGCACCCGCGACCTGGCCGAGGCCCGCGATGTGCTCACCAGCACGATCGAGGCCATCCCCGACCCCCTGATCGAAATCTCCGCCGATGGGCAGATCCTGGACGTCCACAGCTCGCGCCACAACCTGCTGACACGACCCGCCGAGGAACAGGTGAACCACTCCCTGAGCGAGGTGCTGCCGGAATCCGCCGCCGCCGTCGTGAAGGAGGCCCTGGCGGAGGCCGGCAGCAGGGGATTCAGCCATGGGAAGGAGATTCAATTGCCCCTGCCCAGCGGACCGGCATGGTTCGAGCTGTCGGTGTCGCAACGCAGTCTTCCCTCCCAGGGCCAGCCGCGTTTCCTGGTGCTCAGCCGTGACATCACGGCCCGCAAGCAGGATGCCCGCCGGATCGAGCGACTGAATCGGCTCTACACCGCCCTGAGCCGGTCGAACCAGGCGATGGCCCGCCTCGAGGACGGCACGGCGCTGCTGCAGGAGATCTGCGAGATCGCCGTGACCTACGGCGAGATGAAGATGGCCTGGGCGGGGCTGCTCAATCCCGTGGGCCGGGAGTTGCGGGCGGTGGCCTGGGCCGGCACCGGCACCGAGTACCTGGACGACCTTCACATCAGCATCGATCCCGACGTCCCGCACGGGCAAGGCCCCCTGGGTCGCGCCATGCGGGAGAACCGGCCCCAGTGGTGCCAGGACTTTCTCAACGATGCCAGCCTGGCCCCCTGGCATGACCGCGCCCGCCTCTACGGCTGGGGATCGGCCGCCGCCCTGCCTCTGCACCGCGAGGGTGTCGTGGTCGGTGGACTGGCGATCTACCACCCCGATTGCAACGCCTTCGATGAGCAGAGCCAGCAACTCCTGGTGGAGATGGTGCGGGACATCGACCTGACCCTCAGCCGGCTGAACGCCCTGGCGATGCGCCGCCGACTTGAGCAGGAGATGGCGGCCAGTGAAGCGAAGTACCGGGAACTCACGGAGTCGGTCCACGACGTGATCTGGACCCTCGATCCGGTGACCATGCGTTACCTGTATGTGAGCCCCTCCGTGAAGCGGATGCGGGGCTACACGCCGGACGAGGTGATCGCCCGGCCGTTCGCCGACTCCCTGCAGCCTGGGAGCGGGCAGCGCATGGAGGAGCAGATCCGCTCTGAGCTGGAGGAATTCAGACAGGGTCTCCGGAGCAGCGAGATCGTGTCGGTGGATGAGGTGGAGCAGCCCTGCAAGGACGGGTCCAGCGTGTGGACGGAGGTGGTGACCAAGCTGATCCGCAATATCAGTACAGGGCGTATCGAGATGCATGGCGTCTCCCGCGACATCACCGAGCGCCGGTTTGCGAACGAACAGATCAAGCGGCTGGCGTACTCCGACCAGCTGACCGGCCTGGCCAACCGGGTGATGCTGCGGGACCGCTTCCGCCATGCCCTGATGCTGGCCCAGAAGCAGGGAGGTCGTCTGGCGCTGCTCAACCTCAACCTGGATCACTTCCAGACCGTCAACGACAGCCTTGGCCATGCCGTCGGCGACCAGTTGCTGGTGGAGGTGGCGCGGCGCCTGGAGGGGGAACTGCGCCCCGGGGACACCCTCTCGCGCTCCGGAGGGGATGAATTCCTGCTGCTGCTGCCGGACACCGACGCCGATGGCGCCCTGGCACTGGTGCGACGCCTGCTGAAGACGGTGGCGTCACCCTGTCGGGTCCATGGCGAGACCCTCTTCACGACGGCGTCCATCGGCATCGCCCTCTACCCGGAGGACGGCAGCACGATGGCCACCTTGATGAGCCATGCCGATGCGGCCATGCATCAGGTGAAGGAGGGCAGCCGCAACGGTTTCCAGTTCTTCACCCCCAGCGTGCAGGAGCGGATCTCCCGTCACCTGCGCCTTTCCAACGCCTTGCACAAGGCCCTGAAAGGCAACGAGTTCAAGCTGCTCTACCAGCCCCAGATGGAGCTGGTCACCAACCGGATCATCGGTGCCGAGGCTCTGCTGCGCTGGGATTCGGCGGAACTGGGTTCGGTGTCTCCGGGGGAATTCATTGCCGTCGCCGAGGCCAACGGCCTGGTCATTCCCATCGGCGACTGGGTGCTTCGCCAGGCCCTGCGGGATGCCGGCACGTGGGTCCGGCCCGCAGGACAGGATGGGGCGCCGCCGCTGACGGTGTCGGTGAACATCTCGGCGGTTCAGTTCCGTAACAGCGATCTGGCCGGTCGGATTCTCACCATCCTGGCCGAAGAACAGCTGCCCCCTGCGCGGCTGGAACTGGAGCTCACCGAGTCGGTGACACTGGATGACCCCGAAAAAGCCCTGCTGTTGATGGATCGCCTGTACCACGAAGGAATCCAGATCGCCATCGACGACTTCGGCACCGGCTACTCATCGCTGAGCTATCTCAAGCGGATCCGCGCCCATAAGCTCAAGATCGACCAGTCGTTCGTGCGTGGGCTTGCCACCGACCGCGACGACCACGCCATCGTGCTGACGATCATCAACCTAGCCCGCACCCTGGGCCTGCGCACGATCGCCGAAGGGGTGGAGACCCCCGAGCAGATGGAGCTGCTGCGCCGGGCCGGCTGCGACGAAATCCAGGGCTACTGGATCGGCAAGCCCATGTCCAGCGAGGCTTTCAGGCAGCTGCCCCTGTGAGGTTAGGAGTGTGTTCTGACCCCGTGCCGTGCAGACGGGACCTAAGCATCAATGGCTATCCATTTCATGCGCGACATCCTGCCGGACTTGATCGACACCTGGGATCGCGAACAGCCGAACAGCTGGCTCACCAGCCGGATCACTTCCTCGTTGGCCTTGCCATCGGTGGGAAGGGATCGGACGTCTGCGCGATAAGTTCCGTCCGCCAACAGCGTCAGCTGGCTGGTCCGGGCTCCCGGCTTCACCTTCACGTGAATCAACCGCATGGATCCTTGGCGCCCGCTCAGGGCCCGTTGGACCGCATGGTCTCCAAGGCCGCCTGACACTTCGCCGGAGACTCATAAATGAAGACCTCACCGTGGGGCATGGCGTCGCACTTGTGGTACTGGGATGGGAGCCCGAAGGCGTAACCGGCCGCGGTGAATTCGCAACGGGTGAACGTCGCGACCTGCTGCGGCGAGATGCGATGGCAGGTGGTGGTTGTCGGCTTGAGGGCGTCGAAGCCGTAGCCCCCCTGCACGGGAAACGCCCCGGCCGATACGGCATTGCTCGCCCACAGCAACAGGGCCGCCAACAGGGGTCGCAGGGTGGTGGCCATCGCGCCAGAGCCGGGGGGACGTAGCCCGACGCTAGATGCGTTGCCGGGTCCGCTCAATCGGCGGCCACGGCGTTGCCCAGCCGCGCCCGGATGTCCCGGAGCCGGGCGATGTTGTTCACCAGCGCCGGAGCACTGTCGAGGCCCTGCAGATAATCGAACACGTAGGCGAGCACGGCATAGATGGCGCCGGCGCTGAAGGACGCTGACCGGGTGAAGTCGATCAGGAGCACCACCAGCGCCACGATCGTGGCGAGTTCCGTCACGGTCCAGGTCCAGGACTCGCTGTCGGAAAGCTGCACATGCCAGCGCCGCACCCGGCCGAAGTGGCGCCGCAGGCGCAGCGGCCGCGCCGCCTCGATGTCCTCGATCTCGCGCTCGATCTGGTCGTTGAGGCCGCGGTGCAGGCGCAGGGCGCGCCGCCAGTACCAGCCGTTGACGAGCCCCGTCGGCAGCAGCACCGCCATGGCGATGAATCCGGCCTGGAGGTCGTAGGTGAACAGCATCACCAGCGAGCCGAGCACGGTCACCACCTGGGAGAACATCGCCGGCACGTCGGCCTCGAAGAAGCCGACCATGTCGCGCATCATCTCGACTCGCGCCGACACGATGCTCGTGCCGTGGCCGAGGCGCTTCTGCTCGGCCACGGTGAGCACGGCGAGGCGGGCATAGAGGCCCATGAAGACCCGGGTATCAAAGCGCTGCCGCACGAAGGCCGTGACCAGATGCACCAGCCACACGGCGATCAGGGCCGAAAGGCCCCGGTAGCTGCCTTTCAGCAGCCCGTCCACCGCCCAGCCGGTCAGCGCCGGATAGGCGAGCATGCACAGGTTTTCCAGCAGCGTCAGGCTGTAGGTGCCGGCGATCGACAGCCGCTCAGCGCGGGAGAGGGTGGATAGGAGGGTCTGCGGCATCACCCGGCCGTGGTGTCTCCAGCCTGGCAGCGATCACTCCACGACGAAGGCCGGCCTGACCTGGGCCAGACAACGGCGGTCGGGCGCCTGCTGGGGGTTGGCCAGAAAGTCGACGGCGATCTGTGTCACGCAGGTTGCTGCGGCCATCCCCGGCGGCGCAAACAGCGCCCCATGGCCGACACCGGGGAAGGTGACCACGTAGGCGGTGGTCTGGTTCCTGGCCACGGCTTCGCCGTAGGGGGCTGGCGTGACCGGGTCGTCGCTGCCATTCAGCACCAGGGTGGGGATCTGCGGATTGGCAGCAACGAACGGAGGTTTCTGCTCCACCTGGAGCACGTCGCAGGCATTGTTCACCGCTTCGGCTTCGCGCAGACCCAGGGGGAGCAGCTGCGGGTAGGGCGGCGGCAGCACCTGGGCGGGCTGGAGCCGCACCGATCGACCCCGGGCACAGACGACCGTGTGATACATCTCCCTGGCCCCCTTCGGTTCGAGGTCCGACAGGGATTCGGCGATCCAGCCGAAGTTGCCCTGGCTGGCGGCCTCAATGAACCGGGGCAGGGAACTGCCGCGGGCGGATTCACCGGAATAGGGCCGGGCGAGATACGGCACGACGCCCGTGATGAACGCGTTGCCGTCGAGCTGGGTGGTGAAGGTCTGCTTGCTGGAGGGAATGGTGAGGGTCAGGGGCACGGGCTTCCGGTTCAGCCGATCAACGATCCCCAGAAACGTCGTCTCCAGATTCGGGTAGGCCGCGTTGCACCGATGGTCCTGCGCGCAGGCGCGGAACACGTTCCTCAGGGCATAGCTGAACGTATGACTGGAGGCCAGATTGAAATCAAGATCCGGCCGCACCACGCCATCGAGGATCACGCTGCGGAGTTTCGGCCGGTGCCTGTCGGCCTGGGCAATCACGTACTGGCCCAGCAATGTGCCATAGGACACGCCGTAGTAGTTGAAGACCGGGTAGCCCAGCGTCTCGGCGACGGCGTAGATATCGGCGGCATTCTCGCGGGTGTTGAAGGCGCTGGGGTTGATCCCCTGGGCCTTCAGGCGTTCGTTACAGACCCTGATCCAGCCAGCATCGGTGTAGCTCTGCTTCCCCTGCGCCACGGCGATGTTATGGGCGTTGAGCTCAGGGCAGAACAGGAACGGTCTGGCGAACCTGGTGCCCCGCTCTTCCACGAAGATCAGATCACGGCCCTGCAGTAAAGCCGGGAGTTCGGGGTACTTCGGCAGGGCTCCATTGGCAATGTCGCCGATGGTGGAATCCCCAGGGCCGCCCTGCTCCACGAACAGGGGATCGGCCGCCGGGGTTTGGCCCGTGCTGCGGGTGCGGACCACACCGAGCTGGATGGTGCGTCCCTTGGGCTTGGCATGCTGCTCGGGGACGGTGACGTAGCCGCAATCCGACTGGGCGGCGATGGCGGCAGGCACCTCGAAGGTCTTGCAGTCGACGGATGTCCATGCCGGGCCGAACCTGGCAGAAACCGGAGCTGCATGGAAAGGGGCGGAACCGCCCGCAGCGACGGCAGCCATGGCGAGGAAAGCGAATCGGAAGAAATGAGACGACACCTGCTCCCCATGAAGACATCGACTGGAAGGCAGTTTCCAAAACTCGTTCTTCATTCGATACTGAACACTCAGTGGATGTTAGCAAGCGGCATCACGAATCTTCCGGGCGCGCGCCTCTCCCTGTTTGGCCGGATAGCGAACCGCATGGCGGATCAGCCATTGCAGATCTCGTGAAGCACCCGCTTGCAGCCAACGCTCACAGGTGACGTAGACGAGATTCGGATGGTCTTTGGCGATGTCCCCCAGGTGGTTGGCCACGCTGCGGCGCACATATAGGGATGGATCGTCTTTGAGGGATTCAAGGATCGGCAATGTGGGCGTGGGATCGGCGACAAACGAGGCGAGGCGTTTCCCCCAGGGGAGCCTCGGCCGCGTCCCCTCGCTGCAGAGGCGCCTCACATGCGGGTTCGGGTCGGTGATCCACAGATCCAATCTCTTCAGCGTGCGCTGTTGCTGCTGGATCAGAAAGGAGCGGATGGCGAACTCCGAGGTGAACCGCATGGTGAGGGCATGCAACGCCAGCATCGATGTTTCAAAGGGATCGTGGCCACCGTTGTGTTGGTGATCCTGACCGTACGCAGAAACAAAGAAGCTGTGGGGAAGATAGAAAAAGCCAGCCGTCCCCAAGTCTTCAGTATCCGATTTCTCCGGTGTCAACGACGCCATCAGGGTCTGAACGGCCTCCTCGTAGTTCCCAGGCAGGAAGGCATGAAGCGACTTGGCAATGTGCAGACCCCGTTGCATGAGCGAGAGAGGCTCGAGTCCCGTCCGAGCAGAGTCGCAGAACCGGCCAACAGGAAATCCGGCATCCACGAACCGAAGGTTTTGCGCCAGACACTCAATGGCCTCGTTGCCCAGCAAGTGCTTCAGAGGCGTGCCCTTCTGAATGGATCGCGGCGCAGGTGGGAGAGTGGGGCCTTGAGGCGTCACGGTGGTCCTATCCATGGCCAGGTGAGGCCTGGGGTCTTGTCCGCCACCGTCCTGTTGATGGGTTCAGGCACCAGTTTGTCATCCGTACCCCGCCAGAAATGGACCGGAGGGGTGACTGTGCTCCTGTCGAAGGGTCAGGCTTTGTAGAGCATGGTGGCGTCAACAACAAGACCTCCTGATCAGAGACGCCGATCAATATCCAGTGGATCTGCACAGTGCTGGCCACAAACTGCATGGCACTCAAGCCCAGCCTTTCATCCATGCGTTTGAAGCCAGGATGGAATTGTAAGGCCAGGCGTCGCCCAAGCCCATCAACGCTGCCTTGGCAAGTCGCAGACCAGTTGGCTCGAACGTTCCGTAGCCGGCATCAGCGATCCAGGACAGATTCGCAAGACGAGCAGAGCCCAGTCAGGGGGCAGTGGTCATGGCCCGAGACCCCCTCTCTGCCAGCCAGTCACCACGAATTGCTGGGCGTCCATGCCATCAGCCCGTGCCCGCAGGTCGTCGGCCCATGGCTGAGAACAATATCCACTTGCTCGGATGTCGACACCTCTAGTCAAGACGCAAGATCAGAAGCAGGCGATCGCTACCGGTGGCTGAGGAAGTCCACAACTCCCGGCTTGTGGACCTGGAGGTCAGCTGCAGCGAAATTGCCCTCAGCGGAGCTTCTTCGCCTCAACGTGACGAGCGAATCTGTCCAAGATGGCTTGCCAACCCTGCCGTTGCAGCTCAGCCGAGTTGACTGACTCGGCTTCGAAGGTCTCACGAACGGTTACCATCTGTTCACTCTCAGCGAACTCCACGACGACGAGCCGCTCGTCTTCCAAAGCGAATTCGATGCATTTGCAGAGGTCTACTCGGGTGAAAGTGCCTTCGAAATCAAAGCCCATACTGCCGTCCTTGGCCTCCATTCGGTAACAGAACGTGCCACCGGGGCTCAGCTCGATCTCTGCATTCGGGCAATGCCAGTCGTCGGAAGCCGCATTCCACTGCTGAATGTCAGCAGGTGATGTCCACGCTTGCCACACGTCGTTGATGGGAGCAGCAACATTGACCTCAATCGTGATTCGCATGGTTCTCCATGGTGGTTGGGCGCATCTAACGCTGCCTCTGAGTGGCAGGAAAATCGTATCTGATATCAGAAGCAAACCAGTGGTGGCCCTTCCGCTCGAGGGGCCTGCCCGAAGTGTCGCTTCTCAACAGACAACGTTCGCAGGGCTTGACATCATCACCAAAACCCATGGGGATTAGTCATAGAGATATCGTCGGACGCAACGAAATCTACAGCATCCAATTGAGGCATTTGCCTATTCCGGTTTAGGAACTCCAAGATCCTTGCAGATTTTGCGAGCCAGAACCTCCTTGATCTCAGAATGGCGCGGGATTGCGCGCCGACGATTCTGGGTTGGGTTCCACCACCATCAATGATGGCCACCTTCCCTCAAGAGCTCGCAACCACGCTCGTTGAGATAGCGCAGCAGAACCCATCGTTTCACAGGGGGAGTGCATGCTCCTCATGCCCCGGGCCCGCAGCCTCCAAGGCCTCAAGGCGATTGACTTCATGAGCGTCACGAAGCACCTGCCGTAGGGATGCCCACAGCTCCTCCCTGGTGTGCTCCTGGGGATTGACGCCGTGCACCTCCTCCACCCAGCCCAGCCACCAAGGTCCATCCAGACGGATCACCGCTGTGCAGGCAGGGGCCATCGTCTTTCGTCATCCAAGCGTGATCATCCAATGCCAAGCCTTCTGCCAGATGCGCGGTCCTGAGTAGGACAGAGTCTGGCGATGGGGTTTTTGCTCCAATCAACAACATCCAGCATGGGAGCAGAGCCCGGAAAATGGTTAGAAGAACAAGTGCTCTCTGCTCTCTCTCCGATCCTTCGAACTTTAATTGGATGGTTTCCGATAACCACACGTTGTAGCCCCATGACTACGGGAACCACCCGGCGGACTTGAACCGAAGTTCCGCCAAAAACAGTGCGGTGCAGGAGTTAGCCGCTTTCGGTCCAGCAACGACAACCATGGTTCACGGGTCCGATACCCCTTTGTTTTTCTCGATACTCCCTCTCAGTCCAGAGCCCTGGCCGTCTCTCAGGCAAGAGCCAACGCAAGGCAAAGCATGCCCCCTGATCTCCCCCCTCAGCTGTGCTCCCTCAAAAACCCGATCGTGCCTTCCAGTTCCTCGGCGAAGCGGTCGATCTCCTCGGGGGTGGTGGTGAAGCCCAGGCTGGCGCGGGCGGAACTGGCCAGGCCGTAATGGCGGTGCAGGGGCTGGGTGCAGTGGTGGCCGCTGCGGATGCAGATGCCGGCCGAATCCAGCAGGGCGGCGATGTCGTTGGCATGCAGGCCGTCGACGCTGAACGCCGCTAACGCGGCCCGGTCGGGTTGCTGATCAGGCGTGGGCCCCAGGATCCGCACGCCGTCGATGGCCTGCAGCCGCTCGAACAGGCGCCGGGTGAGCTGCTGCTCCCAGGCGTGGATGCGCTCCATGCCCAGGTTCTGCAGGTAATCGAGGGCGGCGCCCATGCCGATCGCCTCACCGATCGCCGGCGTGCCGGCTTCGAACTTGTGGGGCAGATCGGCCCAGGTGCTGTGGTCCAGGTACACGTCATGGATCATCTCGCCGCCCCCCAGGAACGGGGGCATCGCCTCCAGCAGCGCCTCGTGGGCCCAGAGGAAGCCCATGCCTGTGGGCCCGCAAAGCTTGTGGGAGGAACCCACCAGGAAATCGGCCCCCAGGGCGGCCACGTCCACCGGCTTGTGGGGCAGGCTCTGGCAGGCATCCACCAGCAGCAGGGCGCCGGCTCCGTGGGCCAGCTCTGCCACCGCCTCGATCGGATTGAGGCAGCCCAGGGTGTTGCTGATGTGCACCAGGCTCACCAGCCTGGTGCGATCGCTGATCTTGGCCTTGAGGTCCTCCAGATCCAGCTCGCCGCTCTCGGTGACGCCCGCATGGCGCAGCACGCAACCCGTGCGGGCCGCCAGCAGCTGCCAGGGCACCAGGTTGCTGTGGTGCTCCATCACCGACAGCAGCACCTCATCGCCCTCCCGCAGGTTGGCGTCGCCCCAGGTGCGGGCCACCAGGTTGATCGCCTCGCTGGCGTTGCGGGTGAACACGATCTCCCGCGCGCTGGCGGCACCGATGAAGGCGGCCACCTTGCCCCGGGCTGCCTCGAAATGGTCGGTGGCGCGGGCGCTCAGCTGGTGGGCGCCGCGGTGCACGTTGGCGTTGTCGAGGCTGTAGTACTGCTGCAGCGCCTCCAGCACCTGGCGGGGCTTCTGGCTGGTGGCGGCGTAATCCAGGTAGATCAGCGGTTGCCCCAGGCAGGCCGTCTGGGCCAGCAGGGGGAAATCGGGCCGCGTCTGCACCGCCAGGTCGGCCACCACGGGCGTGGCCGCCAGCGGCGGCGCCGCGATCCTCGGGGAGTTCGTGGAGGTCGGTGTCATCGTCCCTGCTCCCCCAACAGGCTGGCCAGAGGCTGCCACGGCCGGGCGGCGTCGGGGAGTTCCTGCAGCACCTCCTCGCAGAAGCCCCGCAACAGCAGCCGGGCCGCCTGGTCGGCGGCGATGCCGCGGCTCTGCAGGTAGAAGAGCTCGTCCTGCTCCAGCCGGCTCACGGTGGCGCCATGGGCGCAGCGCACGTCGTCGGCGACGATCTCCAGCTCCGGCTTGGTGTCGATCCGGGCCCGGTCCGAGAGCAGCAGGTTGCGGCTCAGCTGGGCGGCATCGGTGCGCTGGGCTGCACGGGGCACCTGCACCGCCCCGTTGAACACGCTGCGGCCCTGTCCGTCGGCCACCGCCTTGTGCAGCTGCTCCAGCCGCCCATCCGGGCCTTCGAACACCATCTGGCTGTGGGTGTCACTGATCTGGCGGCCATCCGCCAGCTGCAGGGCCTTGAGGGCACTGTGGGCCGCCCCCTCCCGCTGCACCAGCCGCGGCTCCAGCCGTCCCAGGGACCAGCCGCCATGGGCGCTGACGCCGCTGAAGCGGCTGCCCGTGGCCTGCTCCACCGCCACGGTGGCCAGCAGACAGCCCGTGTCGGCACCGGGGGCCAGCAGGCCGTGGCGCAGCTCGGCGCCCTCACCCAGCCGGGCCTCCAGCACCACGCTGGTGAGGTTGGCGCCGCCGCTGCGGTGCACCTGCAGCACCTCCACCGAGGCCTGCGGCTCCAGCACCAGCAGCAGCCGCAGGGGCAGGATCCCTTCGCCGTCGCCGGCGTCACTCACCAGCTCCAAGGTGGTGGCGACGGCGCCGCGCACCTGCAGGGCCAGCACGTGGCGCGCCGTGGCGCCGTTGAGCAGCACCGGCCAGAGCTCGGCGCTGCCGGTGGCCGCCAGCACCTGGCCCAGGGACGCCTCAAGTTCCGCGCCGCTGATGGGCTCCAGGCCCGCCGGCAGGCTGATCCCGGCCAGGGGATCGCTGTGGCCATCCAGCACCAGCCGCAGGCTGCCGGCGGGCGTCTCAGGCTGCGCCGCCGGGGCGGGGCTGAGCAGGGTGGGGCTCAGGGCGGTGAGAGGCGCCAGGTCGGTGAAGCGCCAGGCCTCCACGCGCCGCGATGGCAGCGGGGTCTGCGCCAGGGTTTGGGCCGCCCGCGAGCGGCTGGGCGCCAGGACATCGGCGCCAGGGGAGGCGAAACCGGGGACGTTCGCCAGCAGGGCGGCGACCCAGCCACCGGGGGCGGCGTCGGCGGCGGCGGTGGGGGTGGAAAGCGAAGCGGCCACCATCTCAGCCCACCTCCGCCGGTGTGCGCTCCAGGGCCGCCAGTTCGGCGTCGACCCAGTCGTAGCCGCGCTCCTCCAGTTCCAGGGCCAGCTCCTTGCCGCCGGTGCGCAGGATCCGGCCCGCCGCCATCACGTGCACGTAGTCGGGTGTGATCACATCCAGCAGCCGCTGGTAGTGGGTGATCAGCAGGGTGGCGTTGTCGGGGCCGGCCAGGTGGTTCACGCCACCGGCCACGATGCGCAGGGCATCGATGTCGAGGCCGGAGTCGGTCTCGTCCAGCACCGCCACCAGCGGTTCGAGCAGGGCCATCTGCAGGATCTCGTTGCGCTTCTTCTCGCCACCGGAGAAGCCCTCGTTGACGCTGCGCTCCAGGAAGGCGGGATCCATCTGCACCACCTGCAGCCGTTCGCGCACCAGGTCCTCGAAGGCGAAGGTGTCGAGCTCCTCCTCCCCCTTGCCGGCGCGGCGGGCGTTGGTGGCCACCCGCAGGAACTCGAGGTTGCTCACCCCCGGGATCTCCACCGGGTACTGGAAGCCGAGGAACAGGCCGGCGCGGGCCCGCAGCTCGGGTTCGAGACTCAGCAGGTCGTCGCCCATGTAGCGCACACTGCCGCCGGTGACGGTGTAGGCCGGGTGGCCCGCCAGCACCTTGGAGAGGGTGCTCTTGCCGCTGCCGTTGCGGCCCATCACCGCATGAATCTCACCGGCGCGGATCGTCAGGGACACCCCCTTGAGGATCGGCTGGTCCTCCACGCGGGCCGTGAGATCACGGATCTCGAGCAGTACGGGAGCGTCGGGGCGGATCACGGCGGGGGAGAAAAGGGCAGGGAAGGGACAGGGGTAGAAGCATTGGGCCGGCCGGGGTGGCCGTGGGCCGGGATCAGCCGACCGAACCCTCGAGCTTGAGGGCCAGCAGCTTGTCGGCCTCGGCGGCGAACTCCATCGGCAGCTGGTTGAAGACGTCGCGGCAGAAGCCGCTCACCATCATCGACACTGCCTCCTCGAAGGCGATGCCCCGGCTCTGCAGATAGAAGAGCTGGTCGGCCGAGATCCGGCAGGTGCTGGCCTCGTGCTCGATGCGGGCATCCGGCTGCTGGGAGCGGATGTAGGGGTAGGTGTTGGCGGCGGCCTGGTCGCCGATCAGCATCGAGTCGCACTGGCTGTAGTTGCGGGCGCCCACGGCCTTGGGGCCCAGCTGCACCAGGCCCCGGTAGCTGTTGGAGGAGTGGCCGGCGCTGATCCCCTTGCTCACGATCGTGGAGCGGGTGCGGGGGCCCACATGGATCATCTTGGTGCCGGTGTCGGCCTGCTGGCGGTTGTTGGTGAGGGCCACCGAGTAGAACTCGCCCACCGAATCGGCCCCTTGAAGCACGCAGCTGGGGTACTTCCAGGTGATCGCCGACCCGGTTTCCACCTGGGTCCAGCTGATGTGGCTGCGGTCGCCGCGGCACTGGCCCCGCTTGGTAACGAAGTTATAGATGCCGCCCTTGCCGTTCTCATCCCCCGCATACCAGTTCTGGACGGTGGAGTACTTGATCGAGGCGTCATCGAGGGCCACCAGCTCCACCACCGCCGCGTGCAGCTGGTTGGTGTCGAACATCGGCGCCGTGCAGCCCTCCAGGTAGCTCACCGAGGCGCCTTCCTCGGCCACGATCAGGGTGCGCTCGAACTGGCCGGTGTCGCCGGAGTTGATGCGGAAGTAGGTGGAGAGCTCCATCGGGCACTCCACACCCTTCGGGATGAACACGAAGGAGCCGTCACTGAACACCGCCGAGTTGAGGGCGGCGAAGTAGTTGTCGTTGCCGGGCACCACGGTGCCGAGGTATTTCTCGATCAGGTCGGCGTGGTCCTTCACCGCCTCGCTGATCGAGCAGAAGATCACACCGTGCTCCGCCAGCTTCTCCCGGTAGGTGGTGGCGATCGAGACGCTGTCGAACACCGCATCGACCGCCACGTTGGAGAGGCGCTTCTGCTCGCTCAGGGGGATGCCGAGCTTGTCGAAGGTTTCCAGCAGCTTCGGGTCCACCTCATCGAGGCTGGCCTTCTTCTCCTGCTGCTTGGGCGCCGCGTAATAGATGATCTCCTGGTAGTCGATCGGCGGATGGCCCAGGGTCGCCCAGTCCGGCTCCTCCATCTGCAGCCACTGGCGGTACGAGCGCAGGCGGAAGTCGAGCAGGAAGGCCGGCTCGTTCTTCTTGGCGGAGATCAGCCGCACCACATCCTCACTGAGGCCCTTGGCAATCTTCTCGGTTTCGATGTCGGTGACGAAGCCGTACTTGTACGGCTGGCTCACCAGATCGCCGACGGTTGCGCTGCTCGCCATGGGGAAGGGGGCCGGTTCAGCCGGCGGTGAGGGACTGGACGTCTTCGAGGCTGATGGTCTGGAGCTCGCCCCGGAAGGGGTTGTCCTCGGTGAGGAAGAGCATGCAGTGGCACTCCTTGCGCTCCCGCATCGGCACGCAGGGGCAGTTCCAGAACGCCTGGGCCACCTCCGCCTCCTTGTCCTCGTAATGGCGGCACGGGCAGAGGGCACCGCCCAGCTCGTCCTTGTGCCGGGCCAAGCCCTCGAGCACCACCGCGGTGACCCCCGGATCGCTGCAGAAGTAGGTGCCGGTGCGCTGGGCGTAGGTTTCCGCGAAACGGCGGATCACCTCCAGGCTCTCGGCACCGGCTGCGGGGGTCGTCGTGGTGGAGGCGTCGGTCATGGGCAGAGCGTCGGGTTGCGCGCACCGGTGGATCGAATAACGAAACACTTTGGTTTCGTTACTGCGGGAGCCTAGGGCACAGGCGTGGTCCGTTGACGGCATGGAAAGGTCATTGTGACGCCCCGGCGGGCACCACCGCCCGGCCCCCAATCCCCCGGCGTGCGTGGCATGGTGTTTTGGTCAGACGCCCGTCGTTGTGGTCAGACGCCCGTCATGAGCGCCCCCGCCCAGTCCCGCGGCCTTCCGGCCGTTCCCGCCGAGGGAAGCCATCCCACCCGGGAAGCGGCCCTCTCGGTGCTGCTGCGGGAAGGTGAGGCGACGGCGGGCCAGCTGGCGGCCGCCCTCGGGGTGTCGGTCCAGGTGATGCGCCGCCACCTGCGCAGCCTCGAGGACGACGGCCTGGTCGAGGCGAGCGCGCCCCACGAGGGTCCCGGCCGGCCCAGCAACATCTGGCACCTCACCGCCCTGGGCCAGGGCCGCTTCCCCGACGGCAGCGAGACCTTCGCCCTCGGCCTGCTCCACACCCTCACCGAAAGCCTGCCGGCGGACACCCTTGAGCTGGTGCTCCGCCAGCAGGCCGAGGAGAAGGCGGACGACTACCGCCGCCAGATCGGCGGGGGCCCCCTGGCCCAGCGGATCGAGCGCCTGGTGGAGCTGCGTCGCAAGGAGGGCTACGTGGCCGAATGCCGCCGCGACGACGCCCCCGCCACCGACAACGCCGATGGCCCCGCCTGGGTGATCAGCGAATTTCACTGCTCGGTGATGCGTATCGCCGAGCAGTACCCCGTCGTCTGCGACCAGGAACTGCGCCTGATCCGCCACACCTTCCCCGACTGCGCCGTTGAGCGGGTCCACTGGCGGCTCGAGGGGGGCCACAGCTGCGGCTTCCGGATCGCCCCCGTGGCCGCCGACCCCGTGGCCGCGGGCGGCTGAGCCGTGCTCAGCCCTGAGGAGCTGCAGCAGCTGGAGGCCACCCTGCTGCCCACCCTGGAGCGCCACCACCTGCGGCTCCTGGCCCATGGCCTGCGCACCCTCCAGGCCATCGCCGGGCGGCGCACCGGTGAGCTCCCGCCGGACGCGGCCGTGGCGGCCTGGGCCGCCGCCCAGCCGGTGATTGCCGCCGATGCCGGCTTCGAGCAGGCCTTCCTCACCCAGATGGGCCACGTGGCCACCCAGCTGACGGCCATCGCCGCCGCCGCCGGCAAGGCGCCCCTCGACCTCGACCTGCCCGACCTGGTGCACTGGGCCACCGGCGAGGCCGACCGTCGCCTCAGGCCCCCGGCAGCCCCACCAGCCCCGCCACCAGGCTGACCCCGGCCAGGGCGGCGGCGGCGGCCAGTGCC
>NZ_JAGQBM010000054.1:0-24025 GCF_024345635.1 Cyanobium sp. Lug-B | reverse complement strand
GCCGGCTGGTGCGGCAGGATCCCGCGACCCGCCGCTGGCTGAGCGAATGGCAGCAGCAGGGGGGCCAGGGCAGCGCCGGCGGCGGCCTGCAGCCGTGACGACCGCCGGCACGGCCGCCCCGTTGACCCGTCTTGCCCTGTTCGGCACCAGCGCCGATCCCCCCACCCGTGGCCACCGGGCCCTGCTGGAGGGGCTGCTGGGCCTCTTCCCCCAGGTGCTCACCTGGGCCAGCGACAACCCGCTCAAGCAGCACGGCGCCCCCCTGGAGGTGCGCTCGGCCCTGCTGGCCGCCCTGGTGGCCGCCATCGGCGACCCCCGGCTCAGCCTGCAGCAGGAGCTCAGCAGCCCCTGGGCGGTGGAGACCCTGGAGCGGGCCCGGGCCAGCTGGCCCGACCGGGAGCTGGTCTTCGTGGTGGGCAGCGACCTGGCCGGCCAGATCCACCGCTGGCGGCGGGCCGAGGAGCTGCTGCGCGGCTGCCGGCTCGGCATCGCCCGCCGCCAGGGCTGGCCGCTGCAGCCGTCGGATCTGGAGCGGCTGCGGGGGCTGGGGGCCAGCCTCGACCTGCTGCCCCTGGCCATTCCCCCCAGCGCCAGCTCCCGGATCCGGGAGCGGCCCGATCCGGCCCAGGTACCGTCCGAACTCTGGCCGGTGCTGCTGCAGCACAATCTCTACGGCCTCTCCGAGCCCTGATGCGCCTCGCCCTGGCCCAGCTCAATCCCCTGGTGGGCGACCTGGAGGGCAACGGCCGCCGGATCCTGGCGGCCGCCGAGCGGGCCCGTGCCGGCGCGGCCGACCTGCTGCTCACCCCCGAGCTGTCCCTGTGGGGTTACCCGCCCCGGGACCTGCTGCTGCGGCCCGCCCTGATCCAGCGCCAGGAGGGGGTTCTCGAGACCCTGGCGGCGGCCTGCCCAGGCGGACTGGCCCTGCTGGTGGGGGTGGCCGAGCCGGTGGCCGGCCGGCGCCAGCCGGGGCTGCACAACGCCCTGGCCCTGGTGGAGCGGGGCGGCTGGCGGATCGTCTGCCGCAAGCGCCTGCTGCCCAGCTACGACGTCTTCGACGAACGCCGCTACTTCCTGCCCGGCGACGCCCCGGCGGTGCTGGAGCTGGAGGCGGGCGGCCGCCCCTGGCGCCTGGGGCTGACCATCTGCGAGGACCTCTGGGTGGAGGAGAACCTGCGCAGCCGCTGGCCGGATGCGGTGGATCCGATCGCCGACCTGGCACCGCAGCGGATCGACCTGCTGCTCAACCTCTCGGCCTCCCCCTTCGGCCGCGGCAAGGGGGAGGTGCGCCAGGGGCTGGCGGCCCGGGCGGCGGCCCGGCTGGGGGTGCCGGTGGTCTACCTCAACCAGGTGGGCGGCAACGACGAGCTGGTCTTCGACGGGGCCAGCTTCGTGGTGGACCGCACCGGCCGGCCCCTGCTGCGCCTGGCCAGCGCCGCCGAGGACCTGGCCCTCTGGCCGCTGGCCCCGGCCCCCGCCTCTCCCGGCAGGGGAGACGCGGACCCCGCCCAGGCCGCGGCGCCGCCGGACCCCTGGGAGCAGCTGCTGCGGGTGCTGGTGCTGGGGGTGCGCGACTACGCCGCCAAGTGCGGATTCCAGCGGGCCCTGCTGGGGCTGAGCGGCGGCATCGATTCGGCCCTGGTGGCGGTGATCGCCGCCGCGGCCCTCGGCCCCGACCGGGTGGAGGTGCTGCGCATGCCCTCCCCCTTCAGTTCGGCCGGTTCCCTCGACGATGCCGAGGGTCTCGCCCGCCGGCTCGGGCTGACCACCGCCACCCTGCCGATCGCGCCCCTGATGGAGGCCTTCGCCGCCACCCTTCCCCCCGCCCTGGGGGCGCCCCCGGCGGGGGTCACCGAAGAGAACCTGCAGTCGCGCATCCGGGGCACCCTGCTGATGGCGGTGGCCAACCAGAAGGGGGGGCTGCTGCTCTCCACCGGCAACAAATCGGAGCTGGCGGTGGGCTACTGCACCCTCTACGGCGACATGAACGGCGGACTGTCGGTGATCGGCGATCTCTACAAGACCACCGTCTTCGGCCTCTGCGAGTGGCTCGATGGCGAAGCCTCCGGCCCCTGCCGGGCCGCCCTGGGCCTGCCGCCGGCCGGTGAGCTGATCGGCGCGGCGATCCGCACCAAGCCCCCCAGCGCCGAGCTGCGTCCCGACCAGCGCGACAGCGATTCCCTGCCCGACTACGGGGTGCTCGACCCCCTGCTGAAGGCCTCGATCGAGGAGCTGCGCACCCCGGAGCAACTGGTGGCCGGAGGGGCCGATCCGGCCCTGGTGGCCCGGGTGGCCGGCCTGCTGCGGCGGGCCGAGTTCAAGCGGCGCCAGGCGGCACCGGTGCTCAAGGTGAGCGACCGGGCCTTCGGCAGCGGCTGGCGGATGCCCATCGCCTCGGCCTAGGGTTCAGCGACGAACGCCTCCGGGCGGCAATCCTTCCTGCCCCATGCCAGCTCCCGGCCCGGCACCCCTGGCCTCTCCGATGGCGAGCATCGGTGTGCCCACGGAGATCAAGCGCGACGAACAGCGGGTGGCCCTCACCCCCGACGGCGTCCATGAACTGGTGTCCCAGGGCATGGAAGTGCGCGTCCAGGAGGGGGCGGGCCTGGGGGCCGGCATCAGCGACGACGACTACCGCGCCTCCGGGGCCCGCATCGTCAGCTGCGAGGAGGCCTGGGCGGCCCACCTCGTGGTGAAGGTGAAGGAACCGCAGCCGCAGGAGTTCGGCTTCCTGCGCAGCGACCTGGTGCTGTTCACCTACCTGCACCTGGCGGCCTACCCCGAGGTGGGCAAGGCCCTGCTGGAG
This sequence comes from Cyanobium sp. Lug-B, assembly GCF_024345635.1. Classification (NCBI taxonomy): domain Bacteria; kingdom Bacillati; phylum Cyanobacteriota; class Cyanophyceae; order Synechococcales; family Prochlorococcaceae; genus Cyanobium; species Cyanobium sp. Lug-B. The sequence continues at coordinate 21,219 of NZ_JAGQBM010000054.1, read as the reverse complement.
GCGGGCACCACGGCGGTGGCCTACGAGACGGTGCAGCTCGAGGATGGCAGCCTGCCGCTGCTGGCCCCGATGAGCGAGGTGGCCGGCCGGCTGGCGGCCCAGGTGGGGGCCCATCTGCTGGAGAAGCCCCACGGTGGGCGGGGCGTGCTGATGGGGGGCTGCACCGGCGTGCGGCCGGCCCGGGTGGTGGTGCTGGGGGCCGGCACCGTGGGCTGGAATGCGGCCCGCATCGCCGCGGCCATGGATGCGGAGGTGTTCCTGCTCGACCGCTCTCCCCACCGCCTGCGGGGCCTGGAATCCGACCGCCGCGGCCGGATGACCAGCCTGGTGAGCAGCCGCAGCCTGATCGAGCGGCTGGTGCCGGGAACCGACCTGCTGATCGGCGCGGTGCTCCTGCCCGGCGGCCGTGCCCCCACCCTGGTGAGCGAGGACCTGGTGCAGCGCATGCGGCCCGGGTCGGTGATCGTGGATGTGGCCATCGACCAGGGCGGCTGCATCGCCACCAGCCGCGAGACCACCCACACCGATCCGGTGGTCACCATCCACGGGGTGCAGCACTACGCCGTGGGCAACATGCCCGGCGCCGTGCCCTTCACCTCCACCGAAGCCCTGGTGAGCGTCACCCTGCCCTACATCCTGGTGATGGCCGGACGGGGCCTGCTGGAAGCGGTCACCGACCGCCCCGAACTCCTCTCCGGCCTGAACACCGTGGATGGGGCCGTGTGCCACCCGGGCGTGGCCAAGGCCCTCGGGGTGTCGCCGCGCCATCCGATGGCCTGCCTGCGCTGAGCCGGTTCAGATGGTGGCGCGGAAGATCACCGAGGCGGGCTGGCCGCTGAGGGGATCGATCGGTTCGCGCAGCTCCCGCACGACCAGACCATGGCGCTGGAAGAGCCGTACCCAGGATTCCATCGTCCGGAAGAACCAGGGCGCCGGGGTGCGGAAGGCCGGGGAGAACCCGGCCCAGGAGCCCTCCCGCCAGCCGTCCTCGTAGGGATGGTCGGCGCAGATGAGCATCGGGTGCAGGGTCTGGACCAGCAGGGATCCGCCGGGGGAGAGCAGCCCTGAGAGGGCAGCGAACAGCTCGTCGAGGCTGCGATCGCCGAGCAGGGAGAAGTTGGCCACCACCATGTCGAAACGCTGCTGGAGGACCCCGGCGGCGATCTGCTGGTAAGTGAGCGTCCGGAAGCTGGCGCCGGCCGGGGCCCCCTCGGCGGCGATGGCGGTGAGCTCGGCCACCGCGTCGGTGCCGAGCACCGCGATGCCCTGCCGGGCGCAGTGGTGGGCCAGCCAGCCCTCGCCACAGCCCAGGTCCAGCAGGGTGGCCGGAGCGCAGTCGGCGATCGCCTGCAGGACGGCCCCGTTGGTCACCCTCACGCGGCTGAGGATCTCGCCGCGGCGCACGGCCCGGGTCCAGACGCCGGCGTTGACGACCCACGACGCCAGGATCTGTTCTTCCATCAGGGCCAGCGACGGGTCCAGAACGGTGGCCGCGTCATCGCTGGCGTCGATGGGAACGAGCATGGGCACGTCGAGAGGAGAGGCGGAAGGGACGGGCGGACAGGTCGGCGAAAGCGGCAGTGACGGGCACGATCGGACGGGTCATGAACCCCGGCCTCCGCTATCCACAGCAGCTGTGAAAATCGTAGTCACTCCGGATCCGGCCGCAAGCCGCTGTCCCCGAGCCGCCCCTCCCGCTTTCAGCATCGGCACCGCTGTCGCCGGGCTCAGGCCGCAGGCTCCGCCAGCAGGCCGGTGAGATCCTCGCTGCCGAACACCTGGCGGTAGGCGGCCGTGCTGGTGCACAGGACCACGGGCACCGCCACCAGCAGCCCCACGAAGCAGGCCAGCAGGCCCACCAGCACGATGGCGAATTCCACCAGGGCCAGCAGCAGCACCGAGCCCCACTGGGGATCGAGCAGGGTGCGGCCCCGGGTGATGGAGTCGATCGGCCCGCGGCCCTCCAACAGGGCGATCTGGGCCAGGAACTTCTGGTTCACCGCCAGGTAGATCAGCACCGTGAAGGCCGCCAGGAACGGCAGCACGGCCAGGATCTGGTTGAGCTGGGCGGCGGCGACCCCCACCAGGGCCGCCACCATCAGGATCGCGATCATCAGGATCCCCAGCGCCAGGCCGTTGCGGAACAGCCGCCAGCTGGCCGCCCCGTCCCAGCGGGTGAAGGTGCCCAGGGCCGGCTTACCGCCGGAGAGGGCGCTCCAGGCGCCGCGCACCAGGCCCGTGGTGCTCCACAGACTCACCAGCACGCTCAGGATCGAGCCCACCACCAGGCGGACCACGTCCACCGCCGTCACCGCGGCGGCCTCGTCGTGGTCCACCTGGCCCTGGATCAGCGAGCAGACGCTGCTCAGCACCCCCGCCAGCAGGGTGAAGCCGATGAACACCCAGGGGGCCCGGGCGAAGGCCCCCCAGCCTTCCTTCACGGCCTCGATCACCTTCAGGGAGGATCCGCCGCTGGGATCCTGCATCAGAGACACGGCCATGGCTCGGGGGGGAGTTGCCGGGACATTAGGCAGCGCCCGAGGGCCGGCCACCCCATCGGTGCGAAGCGTTGCATCCGGTGCGGGTGGGGTGGAACCGGCGATCACTCCGGATCCAGGAACTTCAGCACCGCCTGGGTGCGGTTGCTCACCTGCAGCTTCTGGAAGATGGTGTGCAGGTACACCCTCACCGTCCCGGTGCCCAGGCCGAGACTGTCGGCGATCTGGCGGTTGGTGAGACCGCCGGCCATGGCCGCCAGCACCTCCCGCTCCCGTGGCGTCAGCAGCGCCAGGGAGGCCTCCGGCGGGCCGGCGGCGGCAGCGGTGTCCCGGCTGCGCAGGGCCCGGGTGGCGGAGCGGTCCCACCAGCTGGCCCCCTGCCCGACGCTGGTCAGGGCCGTTTCCAGCTGTCCGAGGGCCTCCGCCTTGTGGAGATAGCCGCTGGCGCCGGCGTCCCACAGCCGCTGCACCCAGCGACCGTCGTCCTGGCTGGTGAGGACCAGCACGGGCAGGTCATGGTCGGCGCTGATGCGCCGGCAGGTCTCCAGCCCCCCCAGCCCGGGCAGGCCGATGTCGAGCACCACCACATCGGCCGGGGCCGCCAAGAGGGCCTCCAGGCCCTGCTCGCCGTCGCTGACCGAGCGGACGGCGGTGACCGCCGGCAGGCGCAGCAGGAAGGCCTCGATCCCCACCCGGAACGCCTCGTCGTCCTCGATCAGCAGCACGCGCATCAGCCTGGCGAAGCCTCCAGCGGCAGTCGCACCTCGATGCTGGCCCCGCCGGCGGGCAGGTTGCTGGCCCGGATGCTGCCGCCATGGGCTTCCGCGATCTGGCGCGACAGGTAGAGCCCCAGTCCGCTGCCCCGCTGCTCCGGATCACTCTGGTAGAAGCGCTCGAACAGGTGCGGCAGGCTGGCGTCAGGGAAGCCCCGGCCCCGGTCACTGACGGTGACCACCGCCTGGCCCTGTTGCCGCTGCAGGTCGAGCCAGACCCGCTCGCCCCGCAGGCTGTGGTTGATGGCATTGAGCAGCAGGTTCTCCAGCAGCCGCCGCAGCCGGCCGGGATCCCCCGGCAGGGTGAGGGGGCGCGACCCGGAGGGCTGGCGCTGGATCAGGGCCACGGACCGCTCACGGGCGATCGGACCCACGGCCTCGATCGCCTCGGCGGCGAGGCGCCCCAGGTCGCAGGTCTCCGGCTGCAGCCACAGGCCCTCCTGGTCGGCGCGGAACAGCCGCAGCAGGTCCTCGATCAGCCGCAGGCTGCGCTCCTGGCTGGCGAGGATGGCGCCGATGCCGCGCTCCAGCAGGCCCCCCGCCGTCGGCCCGGCCTCCAGCCCCATCATCCGGGCGGTGGCGATCGTGCCCAGCACAGGGGTCTTGAGGTCGTGGGCAAGGGTGGCGATCATGTCCCGGCGCAGATCCGCCTGGGCCAGCCTCACCTCCAGATCCACCTGCTGGCGCAGCAGGTGGCGGTTATGCAGACACAGGAAGGTGGTCACGGTCAGGGCCAGGCAGACCAGCAGGCGATCCACCAGCACCGCCCTCCAGTCGGGATCCGGCTCCGGCACCACCAGATTCACCACGGTCAGGCCGCAGCAGAGCGCCAGGAAGGCAAGGGCATCGCGGCGGTCGCGATGGGGGGCGCCGATCAGCAGCGGGATCACGTACAGATAACCGAAGACGATGTGGGGCGGCGTGGCCAGCTCCAGCAGCAGGATCAGGCCGGTGAGCGCCCAGAGTGCCCCCGGGAATCGGACCACCCGGCTCACGGCTCCGTGTCGGCGCCCGGCGCCGTGGTGTCCGAGATCAGGTGCAGATCGATGCTGAGTCCCCGCAGCTGCTGCTGCAGCCGTTCCGAGATCGGCCGGCGCAGCAGCACCTGCCAGCGGGAGCGCAGCGTCTGGCCCAGCACGATCTGGGTGATGCGCCGCTCGCGGGCGACCCGGGCGATGGTGCCGAGCACGTCGCTGCTGTCGACGCGCAGAAAGGTGCCGCCCACGTCCTGGCACAGGGTGGCGCAGGCTTCGAGCCGCAGGCTCTCCTCCTTGCTGAGGAAGCGGCCGGGATCCTGGATGGTGAGGGCCAGCAGCGGCGCATCCATGGTGCTGGCCAGGCGGGCGGCACGGCGCAGCAGCCGCGTCGCACTCGGATAGGCCGACACGCACACCATCACCCGCTCCCGCAGACCCGCCGCCGTGGGCTCCTCCTCCTCCACCCGGTCGGCCACCTCCCGCAGCGACAGCTCCCGCAGGGCCACCAGGTGGCGGCGCTGGAAGAAGTTGGCCAGGGCCTGGGGGACCTTCTCCGGGGCGTAGACCTTGCCCTCCTTCAGCCGCTCCTGGAGGGTCTCGGGGGTGACGTCCACCAGGACCACTTCGTCGGCCTGCTCCAGCACCCGGTTGGGGATCCGCTCGCGCACCACCACCCCGGTCAGTTCGGCCACCAGATCGTTGAGGCTCTCCAGGTGCTGGATGTTGAGGGTGGAGTACACATCCAGACCGGACAGCAGCAGGGCCTCCACGTCCTGCCAGCGCTTCTTGCGTTCGCTGCCCGGGATGTTGGTGTGGGCCAGCTCATCGACCAGCACCAGCTGGGGCCGGCGCTCCAGCACGGCGGCCACGTCCAGCTCCTCCAGGGTCACCCCCTGGTAGAGCAGGCGCTTGCGCGGCACCTGCTCGATCCCTTCGGCCTGGCGGATCGTTTCCTGGCGGCCGTGGGTCTCCAGCAGGCCGATCACCACGTCGGTGCCCTCCTTGAGCAGCTCGCGCCCCTCCTGGAGCATGCGGCAGGTCTTGCCCACCCCCGGGGCCATGCCGATGAACACCTTGTGGCGGCCCCGGCCGCGGCTGGAGCGGATCAAGGCACCAGCTCGTCCAGGGCGAGGTTGAAGGCCAGCACGTTCACCAGCGGCGGCCGCGCCAGCCCGAGCAGCGGCCGGTGGCTCTGGCGCTCCAGCAGGGCCTCCAGCCGGTCGATCGGCAGGCGGCGCGCGGCGGCGATCCGCGGCAGCTGCTGGCGGGCCGCCTCCAGGCTGATGTCGGGGTCGAGCCCCGACCCGGAGCTGGTGAGCAGATCGGCGGCCGGACGGCCCACGCCGCGCTCGGCCCAGGCGACGACCTCCGCCGCGACCCGCATGGCCAGGGCGGGGTTGCCGGGGGCCAGGTTGCTGGGGCCGGAGGCGGGGGAATCGCCGCCGCCGTAGGCCACGGCGCTGGGCCGGCCCTGCAGGTAGCGATCGCCCGCGAAGGCCTGGCCGATCAGGGCCGAGCCCACCACGCGCCCATCGACGCGCACCAGGCTCCCCTCGGCCTGCCGGGGGGCGGCGATGCGGGCCAGGCCCAGCATCGGCACGGTGATCACCGCCACGGTGAGCAGCCAGAGCACCAGGGTGAGGCGCAGGCCCTGGCCGAGACGGGAAAGGGCGTTCATCAGAATTTCTCCGGGCGGACCATGGCGGTGAACAGATAGGCCGACAGGGCCAGGGTGACGCTGATCAGCAGGGCCAGGGCATGGCTCTGGAGGCTGTCGAGGCGGCCCCGCTGCAGCGGGGCGAGCAGCACGGTGCCGGCGGCGAGCAGCAGGGGCAGCCAGAAGAGCGGTCGCTTGAGCAGAACCATCGGGAAGGGAGCGCAGCGGTGCAGGGGAGGGAGGGAAGCGGCGGGCGGAAGGCAGCGGCACGGGTGGCGGGAGGGTGCGGGCCCGGCCGGCTCAGACCAGGCGCAGGGCGCCGATCGCCAGATCGATCGCCTTGATGCCCACGAACGGGGTGATCACGCCCCCGAGGCCGTAGAGCAGCAGGTTGCGCCGCAGCAGCTGGTCGGCACTGAGGGGCCGGAACTCCACCCCCTTCAGGGCCAGGGGCACCAGGGCCGGGATGATCAGGGCGTTGAACACCATCGCCGAGAGGATCGCCGACTGGGGACTGGCCAGACCCATCAGGTTGAGCGGCCCCAGCCCCACCCCGGCGAACAGGGCCGGCAGGATCGCGAAGTACTTGGCCACGTCGTTGGCCAGGGAGAAGGTGGTCAGGGCGCCGCGGGTGATCAGCAGCTGCTTGCCGATCGTCACGATGTCGATGAGCTTGGTGGGATCGCTGTCGAGATCCACCATGTTCGCCGCCTCCTTGGCGGCCTGGGTGCCTGAGTTCATCGCCACGCCCACGTTCGCCTGGGCCAGGGCCGGGGCGTCGTTGGAGCCGTCGCCGGTCATCGCCACGAGCTTGCCGAGCTTCTGCTCCCGGTCGATCACGGCGATCTTGTCCTCGGGGGTGGCCTCGGCGATGAAGTCGTCGACGCCGGCCTCCCGGGCGATGACCCCCGCGGTGATCGGGTTGTCGCCGGTGAGCATCACGGTGCGGATCCCCATGCGGCGCAGCTGGTCGAAGCGCTCCCGGATGCCCGGCTTGATGATGTCCTTGAGGTAGATCACCCCCAGGATGTCGTTGCCCCGGCAGGCCGCCAGGGGGGTGCCGCCGAGCCTGGACACCTGCTCGTAGGCCCCGTCAAGGTCGTCGGGCACGGTGCCGCCCCGGGAGCGCACGAATCCCTTGATGGCGTCGACGGCCCCCTTGCGGAATTCGATCCCGCCGGGGTCGTCGCTGCCGCTCATACGGGTGCGGGCCGAGAACTCGAGACCCGTGGCCTGCTCGGCGGCGAAGGGCAGCACGGCGCCGCGCTGTTCCGCCAGCCGCACGATCGATCGCCCCTCGGGGGTCTGGTCGAAGCAGCTGGCCGCCAGGGCCACCTCCGCCAGCTCCGCCTCCCGGTGACCGCCCACCGGCAGGAACTCCTCCGCCAGCCGGTTGCCGAGGGTGATGGTGCCGGTCTTGTCGAGCACCAGGGTGTTGATGTCGCCGCAGGCCTCCACGGCCCGGCCCGAGGTGGCGATGACGTTGAACTGGGCCACCCGGTCCATGCCGGCGATGCCGATGGCCGACAGCAGGCCGCCGATGGTGGTGGGGATGAGGGCCACCAGCAGCGCCACCAGGGTCACCACCGGGGTGGGTTCCTTGAGGTAGCCGGCCAGGGGCGGCAGGGTGGCCACGGCAATCAGGAACACCTGGGTCAGCACCGCCAGCAGCACCGTCAGGGCGATCTCGTTGGGTGTCTTGGTGCGCTCGGCCCCCTCCACCAGGGCGATCATCCGGTCGATGAAGCCCTTGCCCGGATCGGCGCTGATGCGGATCGTCAGCTGGTCGGAGAGGATCCGGGTGCCGCCCGTCACCGAGCTGGCCACGTCGGAGCCGGCCTCCTTGAGCACCGCCGCCGATTCGCCGGTGATCGCCGACTCATCCACCGAGGCGACCCCCTCGATCACCTCGCCGTCCGCCGGGATTGTGTCGCCGGCCGAGACCAGCACCACGTCGCCCTTGCGCAGGCTGGAGGAATCCACGGGCCGTTCGCCGCCGGCGGGATCGAGCAGCCGGGCCTGGGTGCGGGCCTGGGTGCGGCGCAGGGCATCGGCCTGGGCCTTGCCGCGGCCCTCCGCCAGGGCCTCGGCGAAGTTGGCGAACAGCAGCGTGGCCAGCAGGGTGAGGCTCACCAGGCCGTTGAACAGCCTGCCGCTGTCTTCGGCACCGTCGCCGAACAGATCGGGGCTCACGGTGGCCAGCAGGCAGACGACCGTGCCGCACCAGACCACGAACATCACCGGGTTGGCCGCGGCGGTGCGGGGATCGAGCTTTACGAATGCCTCCAGGACGGCGCGGCGCACCAGGCCCTTCCGGCGGGGCCGGGGCGTGTAGCGCCGCTGGTCGCGGCGGCCCCGCGGCATGCGGGGAAACAGGGTGCGGGCCGGCAGGGAGGTCATCGGGGGGTGGAGCGGCGATGGGGATGGGCGGGGACGGACGGGAGCGCGGGCCTGGCGGAGCGGGGCCTGGGGATTCAGGCCACCAGCAGCAGTCCGTCGGCGATCGGCCCGAGGGCGAGCACGGGGAAGAAGGTCAGGGCGCCGAGGATCACCAGCACCACCGCCAGGACCACCGTGAACAGGCTGGTGTCGGTAGAGAGGGTGCCCGGACCCGGCGGCAGCGCCGGCTTGCGGGCGTAGCCGTCGGCCAGCAGCACCAGGGCGGCGATCGGCAGGTAGCGTCCGCCCAGCAGGCTGAGGCTGGTGCTGAGGTTCCACCAGAGGCTGCCGTCCCCGAGACCCTCCAAGCCGCTGCCGTTGTTGGCCGCTGCGGAGGCGTACTCGTAGACCACCTGGCTGATGCCGTGGGGCCCGGGGTTGCTGATCCCCGTCAGGTCCGTGGCTCCGGCCATGGTGAACGCCGCGGGCAGCAGCACGAACACCGGGTGGATCAGCAGGATCAGGCTGCTCCACACCACCTCCGCCTTCTCCACCTTGCGGCCCAGGAATTCAGGGGTGCGGCCCACCATCAGACCGGTGAGGAACACCGCCAGCACCATGAACACCAGCAGGTAGGCGATGCCGGTGCCCTGGCCGCCGAAGACCACCTGCAGGAACAGGTTGAACAGGGCCACCAGGTTGGAGAGCGGCAGCAGCGAATCCATGGCGCCGTTGACGGCCCCCGTCATCGAGCCGGTGGTGAGGACGGCCCAGAACGCCGTCAGCCCGGCTCCGAAGCGCAGCTCCTTGCCCTCCAGGTTGGGACCGCTGATCCAGGCCGCCAGGGCCGGGTTGCCCCCCTGCTCCGCCGCCATCGCCAGGGCGGAGCCGGTGGCGATCAGTGCCGTGACCAGCAGCAGCAGCAGGGTGCTCTGGCGGCGGTTGCCGAGGAAACGCCCGAAGGCGTCGATGCTGGCGGCCGGGATGGCCACCATCGCCCAGGTGCTCACCAGGTTGGTGAACCCGTCCGGGTTCTCGAAGGGGTGGGCGGAATTGGCCCCGTAGAAGCCGCCGCCGTTCTCACCCAGCTGCTTGATCGCCTCGAACAGGGCCACCGGGCCGCGGATCAGCAGCTGGCTGCCCCCCTCCAGGGTGGTGATCCGCAGCGGATCGGCCAGGGTCATCGGCACCCCGCAGAACAGCAGCGGCACGGCGAGCAGCAGGCTGCCGGGGATCAGCACCCGGGTGAGGGCACGGAGCAGCTGGCGGTGGAAGTTCCCCAGGGGCAGGCCGCACAGGCCGCGGATCACCGCGAAGCCCACCGCCAGGCCGCTGGCCGCCGAGACGAACATCAGGAACTGGATCACCCCCAGCTGGGCGAAGGTGCCCAGGGTCTGCTCCGGCACGTAGTGCTGCTGGTCGGTGTTGGTGAGAAACGAGAGGGTGGTGTGCAGGGCCAGGTCCCAGCGCAGGCCGGGCCAGCCCAGGGGGTTGAGCCAGGCGGGCTGGAAGGCCAGCAGCAGGAAGGCCAGGCCGCCGAAGCAGGCATTGGCCACCAGGAAGGGCTGCAGGTAGGCCCAGGCCGTGGCCGCCGGCTGGCCCCGGTCACCGATCCAGCGCAGCAGCGCCGTCTCCAGCGGCAGCAGCCAGGGGTCCCAGCCGGGCTGGGGGCGGTCATCGAAGACCTGCCAGAGGTGGCGGCCCAGGGGAAAGGCCGTGAGCACCGCCACCGCCAGGGTGATGGCGGCGAGGAACCAGGGGAGCATGGGCAGCGTGTCCTGCGGTGGCGCCCACCCTCCCGCCAACGGGGCGGCCGCCGCAACTGACGAATGGCAGGGTTGGAGCCAGCACAGTGACGGCCGCTTCAGGCGCCGCCGCAGCTGTGCTGGCTGTCCGGCAAGGTCCAGGTGCCGCCGGTGCGCAGGTTGCGGGCCCGGTAGACGCGGCCGCGCCCGTCGCCGCGGGGAGCCCCGCTGCAATCCGGCACGAAGCTCAGACAGAGCTCCACCGGATCCCCTTCCCGGCTGCTGTGGATCGCCGGCACCATGTCGTAGGAAACCTGGTAGCCCCCGTTGGTGTAGCTGACGGCGGAGCCGGAGCCGGCGATGGGGATCTGGACGCCGTTGGCGTCAGCGGCACTCAGCCGGTAGAGGATCTCCCGGATGAACGTCGGGCTGCACGCGCCGAGGCGGCGGGGCAGGGGCGCGGCGGCGGCGGGGGCGACCGGCAGCAGCAGGGCGGCCGCCAGCAGGGCCGGCCAGCGGTGGCTGTTCACGGCCATCAGCGCAACGGTCCCGGCGGTCCCCCGGTTGTAGGGCGCCCGCCGTGGCTTGTCAGCGTGGCTCCCCGGTGGCCTCGCCTGCTCGCGGAGCCCAGGCCAGCAGAGCTTCGGCGGCCCGCCGGGCATCGGCGCCGGCCAGGGGGGTCCGCTGCAGGAAGGCCACCACCAGGGCGCCTTCGAACAGCAGCTGCAACTGGCGGGCCAGACCCTCCGGGTCGGCGACGGCGAGATCGCGGCAGAGACCCTCCAGGAGGTCGCGGCAACCCCCCTTGAAGGCCTCGGCCGCCTGCCGGGGCAGATCCTCAGCCGCGGGGTACTCGCTGGCGGCCTTGATGAACAGGCAGCCATGGAACTGCGGCGAGCGCACCGCCTGCTCCAGCCAGTCGAACACCGCCAGCAGGCGCGCCCCGGGGTCCTCCGGCGCCGCGGCGATCCGCTTGGCAAGCCCCGCGGCGATGGCGTTGCTGCGGCGTTCCAGCACGGCGGCGATCAGCTCCTCCTTGGATCGGAAGTGCTTGTAAAGGGTCATCTTGGCCACCCCGGCCTCGGCCAGCACCGTGTCGATGCCCACGGCCCGGTAGCCGTGGCGGGCGAAGAGCCCCTCAGCCGTGTCCAGCAGCGCGTCCCGCTTGGCGGAGGTCCTGGTGGTGGCGCCGCTCGCTGGCATGGAGTTCGCTGCTGTCCTCCCAATCTAGTGAGTAGACAGAAAGGTCTGCTACCTTTGGATGCGCAGACCGGTCTGTCTACTCAGGCTGTCCGCATCCCCTGGCCCCCCATCCCCTCGACCTGATGCTCAAGCTCCACGGCCACGAACTCTCCGGCAACAGCTACAAGGTGCGCCTGCTCCTGGAACTGCTCGGGCTCCATTACGAGTGGGTCCGCGTCGATCTGATGGCCGGCGAGCACAAGGGGGAGGCGTTCCTCGCCCTCAATCCCTTCGGCCAGGTGCCCGTGCTCCAGGAGGACGGCATCACCCTCGCCGACGCCCAGGCGATCCTCTTCTACCTGGCGGCCCGCCAGGGGGATGGCCTCTGGCTCCCCGCCGATCCCCTCGGCCAGGCCCGGGTGGTGCGCTGGCTTTCCACCGCGGCCGGCGAGGTGCGCCAGGGGCCTGAGAGCGCCCGGCTGCATCACCTGTTCGGCGTCCAGGCGATCCCGATCGAGCGGGCCGCCGAGAAGGCCGCCTTCCTGCTCGACCAGCTCGAGCGGCACCTGGCCCACCGGCAGTGGCTGGAGCTGGAGCGCCCCACCATCGCCGACATCGCCGTGTTCCCCTACGTGGCCCTGGCCCCGGACGGCGGCATCGATCTGGCCCCCTATCCCAACGTTTGCGCCTGGATCGGGCGGATCAAGGCGCTGCCGGGCTACGTGCCCATGAAGGGCCTGGAGGCCTGAGCGGAACTTCCCCCATGAGCCAGCACTACCTGCATCGCCATCTCACCCCCGCCGTGGGCGAGGCCCAGCTCCAGGCCTATGGCCAGAGCCAGGGCGTACCCCCGGCCCCGGCGTCCGATCGCCTCAGTGCCAGGGAGATCGCCTTCATCAGCGCCCGCGACAGCTTCTATCTGGCCAGCCTCACCGAAGCGGGTGCCCCCTACCTGCAGCACCGGGGCGGGCCGGTGGGCTTCCTGACGGTGCTCGATGAGCGCACCCTGGGGTTCGCCGATTACGGCGGCAATCGCCAGCTGCTCACCGCCGGCCATCTGCGCCGGGATCCGCGGGTGGCCCTGTTCCTGATGGATTACCCCGCCCGTCGCCGGCTCAAGATCGACGGGGAAGCGCAGGTGGTGCCGCCCGCTGATGACCCCCAGCTGGCGGAGCAGCTGGGACCGCAGGCTGCCGGGGAGGTGGAGCGCCTCTTCCGCATCCGGGTGGAGGCCTTCGACTGGAACTGCCCCCAGTTCATCACTCCCCGGTTCACAGCCGCGGAGCTGGAAGCCCAGCTGCGACCGTTGCAGGAGCGGATCGCTGCGCTGGAGGATGAGCTCCAGGGTCTGCGCCGGCACCCCTCATGACGACCCTTTCATGACGCTCCTTCCCCACCCCGCTGGGGAAAGGACACATCCAGCACCAGGCAGCCTTCCTCGCTGCGAAAAGGTCCATGCAGCTCCCCCGGCGGCCGGCTGGCGTAGTGCCCGCTCTCCAGCCAGATCCCGAAGGCCCCATCGAACAGGCGCCCGCTGACGATGAAGATCTCCTCGGGGAAGGGGTGGGCCTTGCCCCCGAAGGCGGTGGTGTCGGCCCCGGGCAGGAAGCGGGTGAGGCGGGTGATCTCCCCGGTGGCCGGATCCTCGCTGAGCACCAGCTCCTGCACCTGGCCCTCCAGCCCCTCCAGCCAGCGCCAGCGATGGGCCTGCTCCGGCGCCAGCGGATTCCAGTACGTGCTGGTGGTCTTGCTCATGGTGGGGTGAGGTGGGCGTCGACCAGCGGTGCCAGCCGCCCGGCGTGATGCAGGCCGAGATCATGGTCGCCGCCGTTGATCACGTGCAGACGGGCATCGGGCAACAGCATGGCCAGGCGCTCCCCCGCGGCCACCGGGCTGAACGGGTCGGCATCGCCCCAGAGCAGCAGGGTGGGTGCGGCGACCTCCGCCAAGTGCCCGGAGAGGTCGGTCGTTTCCGTGGCGAACCAGTCGGGGAGGTGGGACAGGCTGGTGCGGAAGCCGGCCCGCCAGTCGGCGGCCCCCAGCTCGGCCATCGGCAGGCCGCCGGAGGTGGCGGCCAGCACCAGATGTGTCACCCAGCGGGGCCGGGCCAGGGCGGCCCGCAGGGCCAGCACCCCGCCCATCGACTGGGCGATCAGGGCGCAGGGGCGATCCAGCGGCTCCAGCACCAGGGTCAGCAGGTCGTCGAAGCCCTCCACCCCCGGCCGGGACGGCGTGTCGCCGAAGCCCGGCCAGCCCAGGTGCAGCCGCTCGGCGTGGCAGGCCAGCCGCTGCTCCAGGGGGCGCCAGAAGGCCGTGTCGCCCGAGGCGCCGGGGAGGAACAGCAGCCGCTCGGGCCGGCCGCTCACGGCCAATCCGCCCCCACCCCCACCAGGGCCGCACTCGCCTCCCAGAGCCGCCGGGCCAGATCGGCGTCCTGGCCTTCGGCGCTGGTGGCGGTGGCCTCGAACACGTGCCGGCCCGGAGCCGTGACGCGGTTGCGGTGGTAGGTGAAGCCGCTGGCGGCGTAGGCGTCATCGCTGGCCAGGGCGGCCAGCAGGGCCCCGGCGTTCTCGACGCTTTCGGTGAGGCGCAGCAGCGAGCGGGCCGCCAGGGCGAACAGCCTTTGGCCCAGCTCGTTGGACTGGCGGCTGTAGCGCCAGAAGCCGCCTGTGCTGGTGGGCGGGATCACCAGCCCGGGGCTCCAGGCCAGGACGGGCCAGGGTGTGCCCTGCGCCTCCAGCCGCTGGGCGAACTCGCGGGCGAACAGCACGTTGCAGAGCTTGCTGTCCTTGTAGGCCTTGTCGGCATTGAACGGAGCCGAGCCGTCCACCATCGTGGTGCCCTGGCCCGGCACCAGGCCCGCCAGCGCGCCCAGGCCCGCCGGCGCCCCCACCTTGCCCCCCGCCGTGGTGGGGTCGTGCACCTCGCTGGCGGTGACCACCAGCCGCGGCGATCGGCCCGCCGCCAGCAGGGGCCGCAGCTGTTGCGCCAGCAGAAAATGGCCCAGATGGTTCACCCCGAAGCTGAGCTCATGGCCCTGGGCGGTGCGGCGCGGTTCGCTGGCGCCGGCGTACTGCAGGCCGGCGTTCAGCACGAGGGTGTCGATGGGGGTCCCCCGGGCCCGCAGGGCGGCGGCACAGGCCCGCACGCTCTCCAGATCCGCCAGGTCGCAGACCGAGGCGGCGGGGGGTGTGCCGGTGCCGGCCCGCTCCAGCACCCGGCGTGCGGCCGCCTCGGCGCTGGCCCGGTCCCGGCAGGGCAGGGTGAGCCGGTGGCCGGCCCGGCAGAGGATCACCGCCGCCTCAAAGCCGATGCCGGAATTGCCGCCGGTCAGGAGGATGTGGCGCGCTGCAGCCAAGGGCGGACTCCTGCGGGTGCCGGAAGGGTGCCGAGCGGGTCAAGGCTACGGAGGCCGGGCCCCGGGCCGCCGGCTCCGGGCTTGCCGGAGTGAGCTCGATGTCCCGACTCCCGCGACGCTCGTTCCTGGCACTGGCGGTGGCCGCGGGCCTGGCGGCGGCCATCGGCACCGGGGTGGCGTTCCGGGAGCACACCCGCAACGTCCTCACGGTCGTCAACAGGAGCGGTCGCACGATCAGGTCCCTGCAGGTGTCCCTGCCCTGGGAGACGCTGAGGTTCGGGCCGATCGCTCCTGGGGAGACGGTCAGCCGCTCCTTCCGCATCGTCTCCGATGCGAGTTTCGTGATCGAGGGCGAGCTGGCGGACGGCACCGGCCTGCGGGCCGAGGAGGGTTATGTCACCAACAGCCAGTACGGGGAAGGGGTCCGGATCGAGGTGGGTCCCGGCGGCACGCTCAGCTTCAGCCAGGGGCGCCGGGGCCGGTGACGGCGATGCCCTGGCCGTTCCATCGGGGAACGGGCGCGGCAGCGATCAGAACAGCTTGAACAGGTTGAAGCCACCACCTTGGGGAGCCGGCGCCTCCTGGCCCGCGCCGGAGCCCGGATCGAGGCGCTCCATGCCGTCCCCCAGCAGCCGGGTGGCGGTGGAGCGGCGCTCCAGGCTGAGCCGCCAGGCGGGGCTGCCCTGGGGGCTGCTCAGCAGCAGGGTGTCGCCGTAGGCGGTGAAGCTCACCATCGCCGCCCCCATGGCCGCCATGGCCTGGGCGCTCACCGTGCAGGTGGTGCGCTCCGGGGCCAGCAGCACGCCGCGCTGCACCAGCCGGGCCGCTTCCGGGGCCCGCAGGTCATCCGGCACGGCACTGTCGGCCATCGGCAGCTCGCTGGAGGTCCACATGACGATGTCGCCCTCCTGGCGACCCATGCCCGTGGCCGTCGCCTGATAGCCGAGGGCGGTGGGGATGGTCGGCCAGCTCAGCCGTTGGGCGCCCCCGGCCGGGGTGCTCGTCAGCTTCACCGGGGCCAGGAAGTCGTGGCCGCTGCCCACCTGGAAGCGGATCTCCGGGGCGTAGTTGCTAGCCACCAGATGGGTCCCCACCAGGGAGGCCTGCGGCGGCACCGCGGGGGCCGCCTCGCCCGACGGCCAGCGGCCCGAGGTGCCCGTGGGGCCGGTGGCGGTTCCCAGCCGCTTCAGCCCCGACAGCACCTGGCGTCGCTGCTCCGTGGTCAGTCCCTGCAGGGTGATGATCTCGGGCTGGCCGGCTCCGGCGCTCTCGCCGCAACCGCGGAAGAGCAGCAGCCGGCCCTTGGCCTCGGGGATGTCCTCCTCCTTCCACTCCCGGCCGAGCTGCCCGGGGCTGGCGGCTCCGCTCGTCAGCGGCAGGGCGGTCCCCATGGCCATGGCGGCCGGGATGCGGTGCTCGGCGTTGGGGTTGGCGGCGGTCTGCGGTGATTGCAGCCGCAGCTCCAGCTGGCGGCTGCTGGCGCCCATGGCCGGCCGACCCCCCAGCATCATCTGCAGCATGCCGGCGCCCCCCATCGCCCCCATCCCCGTCGTGGTGGTGGCCTCGATCGTGTAGGTGACGATCGGCGCCGGCGGCTTGGGTCCCGGTTTTGCCGCCGCCGGCAGAACCTGGCCGGTGCCCAGAAGAAGGAGCGGGGCCGTCGCCTGCCACCGAGCCCGTCGACCTGCGCCCATGTCGGTCCCCATCACCCTGGCAGGCCAATCTATGGGCCGCCGCCGTGCCCATGGGCGGTCGCCGCCGCGGGCGGTAGACCACGGTCTGCCTGCCGACCCTGCGATGGACTCCGCCGCCCCGTCCCCGCTCCATCGCATCGACCAGGACCTCTTCGATGCGGTGGCCGCCGCCGCCGCCGGCTCCCCCCGCCGGCGCCGCAACCACAACTTCCACGCCCCCAGTGACCGGGTGCAGCGCTTTCTCAACGTGCTGCAGCCCGGCACCTACGTGCGGCCCCACCGCCACCGCCGCGCCCAGCCCGGCGAGGGTTTCGAGTGCTTTCTCGTGCTGCAGGGGGCGGTGGGGCTGCTGCTGCTCGATGCCGGCGGGCGGGTGCTGCAGCGAGAGCGGATCAGCGCGGACGGCCCCCTGCACGGCATCGAGCTGGCCGAGGGCGTCATCCACACCCTGGTCGCCCTCTCGCCCGATGCCGTGATGATGGAGATCAAGCAGGGGCCCTACGAGCCCGCCGCCGACAAGGACTTCCTGGCCGGATTCCCCCTCGAGGGAAGCGAGGCCGCCGCGGCGCAGGAGGCGGCCTGGCGGGCGCTGTTCGGGCCCGGGGACGACCACCCCCTTCCCTGAGGGCCTGTCCCTTCGCCGGTGCCCGGGGCTGGGGGTTCAGGCCAGATCGGCGCGGCGGCAGAAGCTGCAGTGGCCCCAGCGGGCCATCTCCCCGGCCGGCGCCGGCCGGCCGCAGGCGGGGCAGTCGGCCAGGCCGTGCACGTCGCAGCGGCTGGGATGGACGGCCCATACCTCCGCCTCGCTGAGGCTGCCGGGCGTTGCGGAGGCGCCGGGGTGGTGCTGCTGCACCCGCACGTCCCGGACGCTGAAGCCGGCGCCCCGCAGCGACCCCAGCAACTGGTGGCGGTTGTACTGCAGGGCCTGCAGCCAGGGCCCCGGCGCAGCGCCCACCGTCAGCAGGCCCCCCTGCAGCTGCAGGGGACGGCAGTGGGGGGCCAGCTGGGGCCCGGCGATCCGTGGCCAGTCCCGCCACAGGGCGGCCAGATGGCCGTCGCGGCGCCACTCCTGCTGGAGGTTGTCCAGGCAGCTGGCCAGGGCACTGGCCGGCGGCCGGGCTGGCGGTATCAGCAGGGCGACGTTGCCCACCTGCCGGGTCTGCACCGCCTCGACGCGCTGGCGACGGGAGCCGCTGCGGGAGCTGCTTGGCTCGGAGGCGCGGCGCTGGCGGGACCGGGAAGGTTCCATGAAGCCACGC
Organism: Cyanobium sp. Lug-B; assembly: GCF_024345635.1. NCBI lineage: Bacteria > Bacillati > Cyanobacteriota > Cyanophyceae > Synechococcales > Prochlorococcaceae > Cyanobium > Cyanobium sp. Lug-B. The sequence continues at coordinate 3,697 of NZ_JAGQBM010000054.1, read as the reverse complement.
TAAGGCGTGCTTCGGCCGGTGATGGAAACCCGTTCCCGGGTTGACGGGGCAGGCCGCTGGGCAAGGCTGGGACCCGGAGAACCTCCATCCCCGGGGCATCGCCATGGCCGGCTACTTCGACGATCCCACCCTGATCCGCCAGGTCCCGGTCCTCCGCGCCGCCTATTCCGACCGCACCGCCTGGCTGCTGGCGGAGATCGCCCGGCTGGTCTACGAGAAGCTTCCCGCCGAGATCCGGATCGACGAGCTCGTGCTCCGCATCCTCGAGTCGGCCCGCAGCCAGCGGGGGGAGGCGGTGGTGCGGGCCCTGGTGGCGGCCGCCATCGAGAACGGCCAGACAGTGGACGGGGTGGTGGTCTCGGCCCTGGAGACGGCCGGCTTCGAACTGCTCGAGGGCATCGCCGTGCAGGGCAGCGAGGCGATCCTGGTCCGCCTGAACCTCCCCTCCGGCCGGGGGCCCGACGCCATGCTCGTGCTGGCCTTCCGGGGCACCCAGGTCACCAGCATCCACGACATCAGCGCCGATCTGCGGGCCCACCTGGTGGCGGCCCCCGGCGGCGGCCGGGCCCATGCCGGGTTCCTCGCCGCCTTCGACAAGGTGCGCGCCCCCCTGCAGGCCGCCCTGGCGCGCCATCCGGGTGCCCCCCTCTACATCACCGGCCATTCCCTCGGCGGCGCCCTGGCCCTGGTGGCCACCCGCTACCTCGGCTCCGACAGCACCGGCGCCACCTACACCTTCGGCTGCCCCCGGGCCGGCGATGACGCTTTCTTCGCCCCGATCCGGACGCCCATCTACCGGATCGTCAATGCCGCCGACGGGGTGACCCGCATCCCCTTCGGCTACAGCCTGCTGATCCTGCTGAGTCTGATCCGGCTGATTCCCATCAACGGCACCTTCCGGATCGCCGAGTTCCTGCGGCGGAACCTCTTCGGCTACACCCATGCCGGCAGCGTGGTGTTCCTCTCCGACGCCGCCAACCTCCCGGATGACCAGCAGATCCCCTTCCGGGACCTGAAGGTGGTGATGAGCCCGGACGCGTTCTGGCGTTTCTGCGTCGTGGTCCGCCGCTTCCTGCTCACCAGGGGCAAGGCGGTGGTCGCCGACCATTCCATGGGCGACTACGCCCTCAAGCTGCAGGCCCACGCCCGGCGCCGCAACAGCTGAGGGCCCCAGGCTCGGGTGTGGGTGCGGCAATCCGCTGATCGCCGGGGAAGACCGGGTGGCCGGTTCTGGCTACGCTCGATTTCTGCACTGGCCCCGCCTCCATGGGTTTCTTCGATCGGCTGAGCCGTCTTCTGCGCGCCAACCTCAACGATCTGGTGAGCAAGGCGGAGGATCCGGCCAAGATCCTCGACCAGTCCGTGGCCGACATGCAGGCCGACCTGGTCAAGCTGCGCCAGGCCGTGGCCACCGCCATCGCCAGCCAGAAGCGGCTGCAGAACCAGGCCGAGCAGGCCGAAGCCCAGGCCCGCACCTGGTATGAGCGGGCCGAGCTGGCCCTCAAGAAGGGGGAGGAGGACCTGGCCCGCGAGTCCCTCTCCCGCCGCAAGACCTACCAGGACACCGCCACCGCCCTCAACGCCCAGCTCAACGGCCAGGCCTCCCAGGTCGACACCCTCAAGCGCAGCCTCACCGCCCTCGAGGGCAAGATCGCCGAGGCCAAGACCAAGAAGGACATGCTCAAGGCCCGTGCCCAGGCGGCCCAGGCCCAGGAGCAGCTCCAGAACGCCGTGGGCAGCCTGAGCACCAACAGCTCGATGGCCGCCTTCGACCAGATGGAGGAGAAGGTGCTCAACATGGAGGCCCGCAGCCAGGCCGCCGCCGAGCTGGCCGGTGCCGATCTCGAAAGCCAGTTCGCCGCCCTCGAGGGCAGCGACGTCGATGACGAACTGGCGGCCCTCAAGACCCGCCTCGAAGGCGGCAAGACCCCCATCTCCCTGCCCATAGAGGGCGGCCCGGCCCCCCAGCTGGAGCCGGTCAAGGTGGCCGAGGTGAACGCCGAGCTCGAGGAACTGCGCCAGTCCATCGACAAGCTCTGAATTCATACAATCGGGCCACCGCTGTCCCGACCGCCGTGCCCGCCGACGTCGACTCCCCCGTCCTCGACCTCACCGATGCCACCTTCCAGGCCTCGGTCCTGGAGGTGCCGGGCCCGGTGCTGGTCGACGTCTGGGCCCCCTGGTGCGGCCCCTGCCGGCTGATGGCCCCCCTGATGACCTGGGCCGCCACGGCCTATGCCGACGCCCCCGGCGGTGCCCTCACCGTCGGCAAGCTGGAGGCCGACCCCAATCCCGTCAGCCGCGACAGCCTCAAGGTGCAGGGCCTCCCCACCCTGATCCTGTTCCGCGGCGGCCAGGAACTGGCCCGCCACGAAGGTGCCATGGCCCAGTCCCAGCTGAAGGCTTTCCTGGATGCCCATCTCTGAGCGCCTGTCGCGGCTCGGCAGCGGCGTCTTCGCCCGCAACGACCAGCGCAAGGCCGCCTACAGCGCCCGGGCCGCCGCCGGCCACGGCCCGGATGGGTCGCCCCTGCCGCCGCTGCTGGATCTCTCCCTCGGCTCCACCGACCTCCAGCCGCCCGCTGTGGCCCTCGAGGCCATCGCCGCCGGCCTGAGCCGGCCCGAGAGCGCCTCCTACTGCCTGCATGCCGCCACCCTGCCCTTCCGGGAAGCGGTGGCGGCCTGGGCGCGGCGACGGTTCGACGTGGCCGTGGACCCGGAAACGGAGGTGCTGCTGCTGGTGGGCTCCCAGGAGGGCACCGCCCACCTGCCGCTGGCGGTGCTCAACCCCGGCGATCGGGCCCTGCTGCTCGACCCCTACTACCCCTCCCATCAGGGGGGGCTGCATCTGGCCAGTGCCGAACCGGTGCTGCTGCCCCTCGACGCCGACGCCGGCTGGCGGCCCGACTTCGACCGGCTGTCCCCCAGCCAGTGGCAGTCCCTGAAGCTGATGGTGCTGGGCTTCCCCCACAACCCCACCGCCACCACCGGAGAGCAGGCCTGGCTGGATGGGGCGGTGGAGCGGGCCCTGCGCCATGACGTGGTGCTCGCCCACGACAACCCCTACGTGGATCTGGCCCTGGAAGGGGAGGCCCCCGCCCTGCTGCGCCATCCCGACTGGCGCCGCTGCGGCATCGAGTTCTTCTCCTTCTCCAAGAGCTGGTGCCTGGGCGGCTACCGGCTGGCCTTCGCCATCGGCGCCGAGGAGCTGATCACCGCCCTGCGCCAGCTCAAGGGGGTGGTGGATTTCAACCAGTCCCTGGCGTTGCAGGCCGGCGCCATCGCCGCCCTGGAGCAGGCCCCCCACTGGCCCGGGCAGTTGCGCGGCGTCTACCGCGAGCGCCGTGACCGCATGGCCGCCGCCCTCGAGGCCCAGGGCTGGCCGGTGCGCCTGCCGTCGATGGCCCTCTACCTGTGGCTGCAGATCCCCGCCGTGGCACGGGAGCGGGGTCTGGACTCGGAACGCTTCTGCGCCGCCCTGCTGGAGGGCACCGGCGTCTGCCTCACCCCCGGCAACGGCTTCGGCCCCGGCGGTGAGGGGTGGCAGCGGCTGGCCCTGGTGCACCCGGCCGGCGAGCTGGAGGCCGGTGCGGCCCGCATCGGCGACTGGCTGCGGCGGTTTTGATCGGCGCGATCGGTGCCCGGCGGCGGCGCCCCACGGCGGGCACGGGGGCCCCGCCGGAGCTGGCCCCCTGGCG
>NZ_JAGQBM010000053.1:0-24254 GCF_024345635.1 Cyanobium sp. Lug-B | reverse complement strand
ACCCTCCTGGCCGCCGGCTGCAACCCCCGCCGCCGGCCGCCAGGGCCGCCGCGACTGGGGATCGTCCAGTACGTGCGGGGGGCCGGCCCCGATGCCGCCCGCCGCGGCTTCGTGCGGGGCCTGGCCAAGGGCGGCTTCCGGGCACCGGCCGGCGTGACCCTGCTGGAGCGCTTCGCCGCGGGCAGCATGGCCACCTGCCGCGCCCAGGTGGAGGAGCTGCTGGAGGCCGGGGTCGACATGCTCATGGCCATCGGCACCCCGCCCCTGGCGGCGATCCTGGCGATCGCCCCGGCTCGGGTGCCCGTGGTGTTCTGCTACTGCTCCAACCCGTGGGGGGCCGGGGCCGGCACCAGCTACACCCGCCACCGGCCCAATGTGGTGGGCACGGTCAGCACCAATCCCCTGGCCGAGCAGCTCGATCTCGCCAGCCGGATCAGGCCCGGCCTGGCCAGTGTCGGGCTCGTCTACAACCCCTCCGAGGCCAACGCCAGCTTCGAAGCCGAGCTGCTGCGCCGGGAAGCGGCGCCGCGCTCCCTGGCGGTGATGGTCGAGCCGGTGGCGGGGCCGGCGGAGGTGACCCGGGCGGCCGACATCCTGGCCGGCCACCGGGTGGGGGCCCTGGTGCGGGTGGGCGACTACGCCACCAGCGTGGGCTTCGCCGCCTTGGCGGCAGCCGGCCTGCGCCATCGCCTGCCGGTCTATTCCGTCGACCCGTCCGACATCACCACGCCGGGGTGCCTGGCGGTGGTGGGCTGGGATCCGGAGGCCGACGGGGCCCAGGCCGGAGCCCTGGCGGTGCAGGTGCTGCGCGGCCGCTCCCCCGCCACGATGGCCTTCGAGCCGGTGACCCGGAAGCTGCTGCTGCTGAATCGCCGCACGGCCCGGGCCATCGGAGTGACGTTGCCGCCGCCGCTGCTGCGCCAGGCCGACCGGGTGGAGGGGTGACGCCGCCGGCAGCCGTCGCGGCGCTCAGCGGTCCCGCTCGCGTCGGGGCTCCCCGGTCCGCTCGATCAGTTCGATCACCCAGCTCTCGTTGAGCGTCTTCACCAGGCGGTTGGTGGCGGTGGCCATGGTGGAGAGCTCGCGCAGGGTCTGGAGCAGCAGCGGCCGCGTCTGGGATTCGGTGCTCTCCAGCCGCCGGATCAGGGCGGACAGATCCGCGGCGGTGCCGTCAGCCCGGTCCTCCAGCCGCTCGGCCAGGGCGCGGGTAGCCCCCAGGGTGCGATTCAGTTCGCTGCTGCTGCGGCGGGTGTCCGCCTCCAGGCGCGTCGCCAGGCGACGGCTGGCGACCAGGGTGCGATCGAGCTCGTCGAGGCTGCGGGGCAGGCGGGTCTCCGCCAGGGTCAGGCCGCTGCTGACGGCCCGCTGCAGGGGGATGCGGCTGCTGGCCACCTCGGCGATCAGGTCGTCGATGTCGGGCCGGCTGGTGAAGACGAGCGTCTCGCCGTCGCCGATCGGGGGCTGGCCGATCGCCGCCGGGTCGGGGGTGATGGCGATGTAGTTGTCGCCCAGGAGCCCCAGCTGGGCCAGTTCGGCCCGGCTGCGGCGACCCACCATGGAGCGGTAGGGGTCCCGCAGCTCCAGTTCCACCAGCACCTGGGCATCGGGCTGCAGCACGATCCGGCGCACCTGGCCGACGGCGAACCCCGAGATGCGCACCGCCATGCCCGTCTGCAGGCCGGCGGCGTCGAGGGTGCGGAACTGCAGGCGGACGCTGGGCGCCAGCCAGTTGCCGGAGCGGGCGATCCCGAGCACGAACACCCCCAGCAGGGCCACCGCTCCGGCCAGGAAGACCAGGCTCTGGGGGCCGGGGCGCCGCGGCCTGGCGGAGGTGGACACGGTCAGGTTCCTCCCATGCGCAGGGGATCGACGACGATCGTCCAGAGCACATCGAGGCAGACCATCACCCCGATGCCCAGCCGCAGCGACCGGGCCATGCCCGAGGCCATCCCCACCTCGCCGGAGGCGCTGCGCCGGGCCTGCTGCAGGCAGATGGCGGCGCAGATCCCGCCATAGGCGGCCGCCCTGGCCAGGGCGGCCGCGAAGCGGGCCGGCTCCAGCTGGCCGATAAGGAAGCCCACCTCCGCCACCCCATCCCCCTGGTTGAGCATGAGGCTGGCGGTGATGATCACGGCCGCCATGAAATAGAGCAGCAGCACGACGCTCAGCAGGCCGCTGGCCAGCAGGTCGGGCCCCCAGGAGGCGGGGGGGCGACGGCCGCCCAGGAGCAGCGGGCCATCCCGCAGCAGCAGCAACAGGCTGACCAGCAGGGGAGCCAGAAACAGCAGGGCCCGCACCGCCAGCAGTTCGATCGTCACCCTGGAGAGCTGCTGCAGGGGACTGCGCAGCAGCTCGATGAACCCCAGGCAGACCACCACCCCCGTGCCCATGACGGTGGCGACGAGTCGGGCATCCAGGCGCTCGAAGCGACGGATCAGCGTCGGCATCGGTCCGTCACTCACCGCAGCCCTCGGCGCTGGCGTCAGGATGGCACCCATCCTGGACCGGGGCGATGGGCAGCAAACTGAGGGTCGGCGTGGCCGGTCCGGTGGGATCAGGCAAGACGGCCCTGGTCGACGCGCTCTGCCGGCGGCTGCGGCAGCGGCTGCAGCTGGCGGTGGTCACCAACGACATCTACACCCAGGAGGACGCCCAGTTCCTCACCCGTGCCGGCTCCCTGGCCCCCGAGCGGATCCGGGGCGTGGAGACCGGCGGCTGCCCCCACACCGCCATCCGGGAGGACTGCTCGATCAACCGGGCGGCCGTCCAGGAACTGGAGGAAGCCTTCCCGGACCTCGACCTGGTGCTGGTGGAGAGCGGCGGCGACAACCTGGCGGCCAGCTTCAGCCCGGAGCTGGTGGATCTGTGCATCTACGTGATCGACGTGGCCGCCGGGGACAAGATCCCCCGCAAGGGGGGGCCCGGCATCACCCGCTCCGACCTGCTGGTCATCAACAAGATCGACCTGGCCCCCATGGTCGGGGCCAGCCTGGCCGTGATGGAGAGCGACACCGAACGCATGCGCGGCGGTCGCCCCTGGTGCTTCACAAATCTGCGCAGCGGCGAAGGCCTCGATCGGGTCGAAAGCTTCCTGCTGCGGCAGCTGCCTGAACCGGCAGCCGCCTGAGTCGAGCACGCGATCAAGGATTCTGGTATTCGCCTTTCAGGCGTTGATCAGAAAAACCGTAGGTAATGCAACATATCGACAGGTCTGCGACGTTCAAATCCTCACTCCGGCGGGCCCTGGGCGGCTTTCTGTCTCATTGGATACCGGGGGTAACCACGTCCTTCCGTACCTTTCCCTTTGCCGTCGGTTACGGCGACTACAATTCATCTTGAACAGGCATCAATGTCTCTGCATCTTTCAAGGCGACTGGCAGCTGCAATCGCCGCAACTGCCGTGAGCGTAACCCTCGTCTCCTGCGGGGGCGAGTCCGGGTCCGGCGGCAATTTTGATGGTGAAGTGAAGGTCGGCATCCTTCACTCTCTCAGCGGCACCATGGCCATCTCCGAAACGACTTTGAAAGAAGTCGAAGAGATGGCGATCAAGGAAATCAATGACGCCGGCGGCGTCAAAGTCGGCGGCAAGTCCTACAAGATCGTTGCCGTTTCCGAAGATGGTGCCTCCGACTGGCCCACCTTCGCCGAGAAGGCCCAGAAACTGATCGACTCCGACAAGGTCGCCGTCGTCTTCGGTGGTTGGACCTCCGCCAGCCGCAAAGCGATGCTGCCGGTCTTCGAGTCGAAGAACCACATCCTCTTCTACCCGATTCAGTACGAGGGTCAGGAGTGCTCGAAGAACATCTTCTACACCGGCGCTGTTCCCAACCAGCAGGCTGAGCCCGCGGTTCAGTGGCTGATGGACAAGTTCGGAGACAAGCTCGGCAAGAAGGTCTACCTGGTGGGCTCCGACTACGTGTATCCGCGTACGGCCAACACCATCATCAAGGAGCAGATGAAGGCGCTTGGCGGTGAGACCGTCGGCGAGGATTACATCCCCCTCGGCAACACCGAGGTGGCTCCGATCATCGCCAAGATCAAGAAAGCCTTCCCGGATGGCGGGATCATCATCAACACCTTGAACGGTGACTCCAACGTCGCCCTCTTCAAGCAGTTCAAGGCTTCGGGCATCGATCCGGCCAAGTACCCGATCATGTCGTTCTCCATCGCCGAGGAGGAGATCCGCCAGATCGGCCCCGAGTACACCACCGGCACCTACGCCGCGTGGAACTTCTTCATGAGCCTGGACACCCCGGCCTCCAAGAAGTTCACCTCCGACTTCCAGGCCATGTACGGGGCCGACCGCGTCACGGGTGACCCGGCCGAATCCGCCTACAACATGGTGTACCTCTGGAAGAACGCCGTCGAGAAGGCGGGCACCTTCGAGGATCTCGACAAGGTTCGTCAGAACATGATCGGGATCACCTTCGCCGCTCCCCAGGGCGAAATCAAGATGTTCCCCAACCACCACACCTCCGAGCGGGTGCTCATCGGCGAAGCGGAGCCCACCGGCCAGTTCAAGATCCTGTACGACAGCGTCAAGGCCATCCCCCCGATTCCCTGGAACCAGTTCGTTCCCGAGACCAAGGGCTTCACCTGCGACTGGACCCAGGATCGGCCTGACGCCGGCAAGTTCAAGATGTGATCACGGAGCCATCCGTGAGGGAATGAAAGTCGGGTGGTTCCTGCGGGAACCGCCCCTTTCCGGTCCGCCACACCACCACGTTCGACCCGATCCAGCGTCGCCTCAGCAGCGCTGGATCTAACGTTCAACCTTCATTCCGTTGGAACTTTTCTTTTCTCAGATCCTCGATGGCCTCAGCATCGGGTCCGTGCTGCTGCTGGCAGCGACAGGCCTGGCCATCGTCTTCGGATTGATGGGTGTCATCAACCTCGCCCATGGCGAATTCATGATGCTCGGGGCTTATGTCACCTACGTGGTGCAATCGGCTTTCAAGCCCATGGGTGGTGTGATCTTCGAACTGTATTTCCCGGTCTCGCTGGTGTTGTCCTTCATTGTGACGGCACTGATTGGAGTTCTGCTGGAAAGAACGTTGATCCGGCAGCTCTATGGCCGACCGCTTGAAACTCTCCTGGCCACGTGGGGGGTCAGCCTGATTCTGATTCAGCTGATTCGGAGCGTGTCGACGGCCATGATGCTGGGCATCCTCGTGGGTGTCGGCGTTGGCTTCATTATCTCGAAATTGCTCGCGGCGAAGTTCTCCGCCAAGCCTTTCTTCACCTATCTCAACGGACTGGGCTGGGCGATCGCCATCGGCATCGGCCTGATCGCCGTCAACCTCTTTGACCAGGTCCGTCCGCTCTCCAAGGCCTGGTTCGGTCCGCGCAACATCGATGTCACCGCCCCGAAATGGCTGCAGGGAAGCTGGGGGATGATCGGCACGATCGAACTGCCCGGCCTGCGCATTTTCATCATTCTGCTGTCCGCTCTGTTGCTGCTGGCCACCTACTGGTTCCTCAACAAGAGCGTCTGGGGCCTGCGCATCCGTTCGGTCACCCAGAACCGTCAGATGAGCAACTGCCTGGGCATCCCCACCGACCGCGTCGACAGCATCACCTTCGGCATCGGCTCCGGCCTGGCGGGGGTGGCCGGGTGCGCCATCACCCTGCTCGGTTCGGTGGGTCCGAACCTCGGCGCGGCCTACATCGTCTCCTGCTTCATGGTGATCGTCCTCGGAGGCGTCGGTAACCTGCTGGGCACCGTGCTGGCCTCCCTGTTGCTGGGCATCATCCAGTCGGTGATCGGCTCGGGCACCCTGCTGACGATCTTCCCTGACATGCCACTGGCGGCGAAAGGGGTGATCGAATTCTTCGCCACCACCAGCATGTCCCTGGTGCTGGTGTTCATCTTCATCATCGTCTTCCTGCAGTTCCGCCCCAACGGCATGTTCCCCCAGAAGGGTCGCTCGGTCGATGCCTGACCCGGTCCGTCCCAACCTCTGCAGATTCCCGTTCCATCTCCCCACCAGGAGGCCCTACCTGTGAAAATCTTCCAACGACTCGTCCCCTGGATTCTGCTGGCGATCGCCCTGTTCATCCTGCCGGCAGCGCTGGATGATTTCCGCCTCAACCTCTTCGGCCGCTATTTCTCCCTGGCGATCACGGCCCTGGCCATCGACCTGATCTGGGGATACACCGGTCTGTTGAGTCTGGGACAGGGCATCTTCTTTGCCCTCGGGGGCTACGCGGTGGCCATGTACCTGATGCTCAACACCAAGAGCCTGGCGGGTGGCAACGGGATTCCCAAGTTCTTCGAGAACTACGGCGTCGACCAGCTGCCGTTCTTCTGGCAGCCCTTCTGGTCACCGGTGTTCACCCTGATCGCTCTCTGGGTGATTCCGGCGGTGGTGGCGGGCCTGGTGGGATGGCTGATCTTCCGAAACCGCATCAAGGGGGTGTACTTCTCGATCATCACCCAGGCGGCTCTGATGGTCTTCTTCCACTTCTTCAACGGCCAGCAGAAACTCTTTGACGGCACCAACGGTCTCAAGACCAGCACCAGCGAACTCTTCGGCCAGCTGGTGGGCTCCCCGGACATGCAGGTCTGGTTCTACCGCCTCACGGTGGTGCTGCTGCCCCTGGCCTTTCTGGTCTGCCGCTACTTCACCAGCGGTCGCTTCGGTGATGCCCTGATCGCCATCCGTGACGACGAGAGCCGCCTGCGCTTCGCCGGTTTCAACCCCGTCCCCTTCAAGACCATCGTCTTCCTGGTGGCCGGAGCCCTCTGCGGCATCTCCGGAGCCCTCTACACCGTCCAGTCCGGCATCGTCTCGCCCCAGTACATGTCGATCTCCTTCTCGATCGAGATGGTGATCTGGGTCGCCGTGGGCGGCAGGGGCACCCTGGTGGGTCCGATCATCGGTGCCACCCTGGTGAACTACCTGCGCAGCCTGGTGAGTGAGGCCCTGCCCGAGGCCTGGCTGTTCGTGCAGGGGGCCCTGTTCATCTTCGTGGTGGTCCTGATGCCCGATGGCATCTACGGCTGGATCACCAAGGGTGGCTTCCGCACCTTCCTGGCCGCCTTCGGCATCGCCCAGAAGGCCAAGACCTACCCCCAGATCGACAAGGAGGCCGTTCCTGTGGATTAGTCCCCCAGGAAGACGCTTCCTGGCTCATCTGCTGTGACCGCTCCTTTGATTCCGCACCCTTCCGAAGTCCATGTCAGAACCTCTACTCGAGCTCAATGACGTCAGCGTGAGTTTCGATGGCTTCTATGCCCTCACCGACCTCAGCCTGAAGCTCTACAAGGGTGAGTTGAAGTCCATCATCGGCCCCAACGGTGCCGGCAAGACCACCTTCCTGGATGTCATCACAGGCAAGGTGCGGCCCACGAAAGGAACGGTGAGCTTCAAGGGCAAGTCCCTGCTTGGCGTCTCCGAGCAGCAGATCTCGCGCAGCGGCATCGGCCGCAAATTCCAGACGCCGCGGGTGTTCGAGAACCTCACCGTGCTCCGCAACCTGGAGCTCTCCGCCTCACCGGTCAAGAACGCCTTCAGCCTGCTGGGGTCCGGTCTGCCCCAGTCCTCCAAGGACGAGGTGCACCGGATCATGAACTACGTGGGCCTGACCCCCTTCGCCACCGTCAAGGCCGGCTCCCTGTCCCACGGCCAGAAGCAATGGCTCGCCATTGCCTCCCTGGTGGCCCAGGCCCCGGAGGTTCTCCTGCTGGACGAACCCGTGGCCGGCCTCACCGATGAGGAAACCCTGCGCACGGCTGAGCTGATCAAGTCCCTCGCCGGCGACCACACCGTGGTGGTGATCGAGCACGACATGGAGTTCATCCGCGACCTGGGCTTCGACGTCACCGTGCTCCACCAGGGACAGGTGCTGACCGAAGGGCCGCTGGAGAAGGTCAAAGCCGATCCGCGGGTGATCGAGGTCTACCTGGGGCCGCCCGAACACTGATCGTTTCCCGACCATCACCCACCGCGAGCCCATGTCCACCACCAGCGCCCAGCCCCTGCTCCAGGTCTCCGACCTCAATGTGTATTACGGGGAAAGCCACATTCTCCGCAACGTGGATCTGACCATCCACGAAGGCAAGATGGTCTGCCTGATCGGCCGCAATGGCGTCGGCAAGACCACCTTCCTCAAGACCGTCATCGGACTGCTGCAGCAGCGATCCGGGACGATCACCTACCAGGACGGCCAGCTCACCAACCAGCCCCCCTACAAACGGGCCCGGTCCGGCATCGGCTATGTGTCCCAGGGCCGGGACATCATTCCCCAGGTGACCGTCAAGGAGAACCTGCTGCTGGGCATGGAGGCCCTTCCCGGCGGCCTGGAAAAGAACCGCCACATCGATCCGCTGATCTTCGATCTTTTCCCGATCCTCGAGAAGTTTCTCAAGCGCAAGGGCGGTGATCTCAGCGGCGGCCAGCAGCAGCAGCTCGCCATCGCCCGTGCCCTGCTGGGCAAGCCCAAGCTACTGCTCCTCGATGAACCCACCGAGGGAATCCAGCCCTCCATCATCCTCGACATCGAAAATGCGGTGCAACGGATCATGAAGGAGACCGGCATCAGCGTGCTGCTGGTGGAGCAGCATCTGCACTTCGTGCGCCAGTCCGACTTCTACTACGCCATGCAGCGCGGCGGCATCGTCTCCAGCGGCCAGACCGATCAGCTCTCCGACGACGTGATCAAGGAGTTCCTCACGGTCTGAGGATTCCGGCGCAACAGCAAGTTCCGGGCCGAGGCCACCAGTGGTGGCGCGACCCGGGACTTTTGCTTTGGTGGGGCGCTCAGCAGCCGCGGTTGAGCATCCAGGGACGGGTGCCACTCTCCTTGAGCCGGGGCTTGCCGGTGGCTTCCCTGGTTTCCTTGCGAACCAGACGCGGTTCGGACTGCTCCTGCTTCAGTCGGAAAGGGCCGCTCAGGGACATGACCGGTGTGAACACACGGAGGCCTTCGGCGCTGCAGCTCGGGCAGTTGGTTTCCTTGTGGCGCTCATCGATGCTGCGCCAGACCTCATAGTTGTCGCAGCCGTTGCTGCAGCTGTATTCGTAGACAGGCATCGCAAGACGAGGGGAACGACAGGGAGGAAAGAGAGGGCCGCCAGGAACACAGGCAGGCCCGAACAGTGGCAGACAAGAACAGTGGCAGACAAGAAAAAGGGGCCTGGTATCCAGGCCCCTCCCGCCAGCCTGCTGATCAGCAGGGGAGGATGTCCTTGTCGAAGATCCCCGTGGGGATGGCCAGGGTGCAGCAGGCGTTGGGGATGTCGACGATGCCGCTGATCCTGCCTTCCACCGGCGCACAGCTCAGCAGCAGGTAGGCCTGCTCACCGGTGTAGCCGAACTTCTTGAGGTACTCGATGGCGTTGAGGCAGGCACGCCGGTAGGCGATGTGGACGTCCATGTAGTACTGCTTGCCCTCGAACTCATCCACGGAGATGCCTTCGAACACCAGGTAGTCGGTGTAGTGGGGCTCCACCGGGCTGGTCTTGAACATGGGGTTGACCATGCCGTACTTCGCCATGCCGCCCTTGATGATCTCGACGTGGAGGTCGAGATAGCCAGACATCTCAATGGCGCCGCAGAAGGAGATTTCCCCATCCCCCTGGGAGAAGTGGATGTCGCCCATCGAGAGCTTGGCCCCTTCGACATAGACCGGGAAATAGATCCGGGTGCCCTTGGTGAGGTTCTTGATGTCGCAGTTGCCGCCGTGCTCGCGGGGCGGCACCGTGCGTGCGGCCTCGTTGGCCACCCGCTCGAACTCGCTGCCGGGGAGGGTGCCGAGGATGGCGCTGTTGGGGTTGGGCAGGGCCGCCAGCACGGGCTCGCTGCCGGAGAGGCCGGCGCCGTAGGTGCGGCGGTCGGGGGCGGTCTTCACCAGCTCCGTTTCACGACGGTTCCACTCGTTGAGCAGCTCGTGGGAGGGGGCGCAGCCGATCAGGCCCGGGTGGGTGATGCCGGCGAAACGGACACCGGGAATGTGGCGGGAGGAGGTGTAGATGCCTTCGAGATCCCAGATGGCCTTGGCGGCCTTGGGGTAGTGATCGGTGAGGAATCCGCCACCGTTCTCCTTGGCGAAGATGCCCGTGAAGCCCCACTCATCCCCCTGCAGGGCACCGACATCGAGAATGTCGACCACCAGGATGTCGCCGGGCTGGGCACCGTTGACCCAGATCGGGCCGCTGAGGACGTGAACGACCTCGAGATTCACATCCTCGATGTCCTTGGGGTCGTCATTGTTCTTGATCTGACCATCGGTCCAGTCCTTGCATTCGATCCGGAACACGTCGCCAGGGTTCACCGAGGCCACGGCAGGGATTTCCGGGTGCCAGCGGTTGTGCCCGGGCATGTCCTGTTGATCCATCGGCTTGGTGAGATCAACGGAGAAGAGTGTTTTGGGCATCGAAGAACCGAGGCGCAATTTCCCATCCATCCAAAAGGATGACCTGCGGCCCGAAAGTGTCGATTGCTACAGGACATTGGGGCCCTGTGTCCGCTCCAGGGAACGGGATCAAGAATCATTCTCACATCCAGGAGACCTTTCTCCCTCCCCTCGACCACCGGGGGATCAGGTGTCGTCGAAATCCCCTTTGCGGCAGAGATTATCCTTCAATCGGGCTACCCAGACACTGGGATCCAGCTTGCCGACCTGCTCCGTGCGGCCATCAAAGTGGAACAGAAACTGCCAGCGATCCTTGACTGGAAATGTTCTCTTGGCGTTGAGATCACTGATCGGATCTCCATAGATATTGTCATACGATTGCCAGCCCGGCTCTCCCTTGACGCTGCAGATCGCCGTGGTTTCGTACAGCTGGCCCTTGGCATCGCCGCCAACTGAGGTGACCTTCACCACACCCTTGTGCAGCCCGTTGGCAACGCCCGGCTGGAACGCCCGCACCAGCTCCACCCGGCTCCCGTCCACCTGCACCAGCAGGTCGCCCGGCTTGGCGTCCTGAACGGCCACCTCCTTCGGGGTGGCGCCGCAACCGGCCAGGGCGAGTCCCGTGCCCGCGAGCATGCCGGCCAGCAGTCCTGCCAGGTGCTTCCGGGACCCCAGGCCCCCCACAGCGTCGAACAACGTGATGGATCGATTCTGGCGCCAACCTATGACGACGCCAGCAGCCATCTCCAGAGGCCATCAACCCCGGCGGGCAGGGGCAGATCGATGGCCCCGCAGCGCCGGATCGGGCGGCCGCCCAGGCTGTTGACCAGCAGGGCCGCCTCGCTCTCCAGCAGGTCCGCCACTGACAGCCGCTCCTCCCGCAGCAACCCCAGGGCCAGGCCGCGGCCCCGCATCACCCCCGGCAGACAGCCGCTCTCCAGGGGCGGGGTGACCCACGCGCCCCTGCGCCGCACCAGCAGGTTCGCGCTGGTGCCGCAGCACAGGTCGCCGCCGCTGCCGAGCAGCAGGGCGTCATCGGCCCCGGCGGCCCGGGCCTCCCGCAGGGCCTGGATGGCGCCGCCGTAGGCGAAGGTCTTGCAGCGGCTGACCAGGCTGGCGGCGTTACGCCGCTCCACCCCACTGACGATCACCGCCACCGGCGTGGAGGCGGGCCTCCAGGGGCTCAGCTGCAGCCAGAAGCGGGGGCGGCCCTGGGGTTCGTCCGGCCCCGGCAGCGCCAGGCCCCGGCCGGCGCCGCTGCCCCGGCTCCAGTTGAGCCGCAGGGCCCCGCTGCCGGTGAGGCCACTGCGGGCCACCGCCTCGGCCAGCAGCGCCCGCACCCGGTCGGCCCCGGGGGGTGGCGCCAGGCCCAGGCTGGCGGCCGAGATGCGCCAGCGCTCCAGGTGCTCCGCCAGCAGCCGGGGCGTCCCCCCTTCGATCAGCACCGTTTCAAAGAGACCATCAGCCAGCAGCAGGCCGCGGTCGTTCAGGGGCAGGCAGAGCCGGTCCGGATCGCCCCAGGTTCCCTCCGGCGTCGGCCCGTCGATCCAGGCGATGGCCGTGCCGGCCGGAGCTGGGTCAGCGCTCATGCCAGGGCCTCCAGCAGCGGCTCGATCTTCCAGCCCATCTCCCGGGCCTCCCCCACGGGGTCGGAGTCGGCCACGATGCCGCCGCCGGCATGCAGCCGCAGGCGCCGATCCTTCTGCAGCAGGGTGCGGATCAGGATGCTGCTGTCGAAGCCGCCATCGGCTCCCAGGTGAAACAGGGAGCCGCAGTAGGGCCCCCGCGGCACCGGCTCCAGCTGGCTGAGGCGCCGGCAGGCCCGCACCTTGGGGGCGCCGGTGATCGAGCCCCCCGGCCAGCAGGCCCGCAGCAGGTCGACCAGGCCGCGCCCGGCGGCGAGCTGTCCCATCACCACCGAGGTGAGGTGGTGCACGTGGGCGTAGCTCTCCAGCCCCAGCAGCTGGGGCACATGCACCGAGCCGGGTACGCAGACCCGGCCCAGGTCGTTGCGCAGCAGGTCGACGATCATCACGTTCTCGGCCCGGTCCTTGGGGTCGCAGATCAGCTCGGCGGCGCGGGCGGCATCGGCGTCGGGGTCGGCGTGGCGGGGCCGGGTGCCCTTGATCGGGCGCGTTTCCACCCGGCCGTCGGGGTGCAGGCGCAGGAAGCGCTCCGGCGAGGCCGAGATCACCGCCTCCCCACCGGCGATGGCCAGGCCGGCGAAGGGGGCCGGGCCATGGCCCACCAGACGGAGGAACAGCGCCAGCGGATCGGGCGGCTCCTCCCGCAGGCTCTCGCAGCAGGCGGTGAGGTTGGCCTGGAAGAGGTCGCCGGCGGCGATCCACTCCCGCAGGATCCCCACCTGGGCGGCATAGGTGTCCGGGTCGGTGTGCCAGTGCCAGGCGCCGCGGGCGATCCCGGGCCCCTCGGCCGGGCGCTCCCCGGCCCCGGCCACCGCCGCCGCCAGGGCGGGATCCGCCAGCAGCCCCGCCATGGCCGCGAACCGGGCCGGGTCCTGGCCCTCGAGCCACAGCCGACCCTCCCCCCGGTCGAAGTGGATCAGGGGATCGTGGCGGGCCGCCCAGAGGGTGGCCATGTCGGAGGCCAGCCAGTGCCCGGCCGGCTCCACCCAGGCCCCGGCCTCGTAGCCGAGCCAGCCCAGCCAGGGTCCCCCCTGGCCCTCCAGATCGGCGAAGACGTCAAAGGGATCGGCTGCCCCCGGACTGCCCGGCAGCCCCCGGCAGGTCACGCTGGCCACCGGATCCACCCCGAGCACGCCGCGGCAGCCGAGGGGGCTGCCGTCTCCGTCGAGCAGCACCAGCCCGTCCCGGCCGAAGCGCTCGGCCAGGACCCGCGCCAGGGCCCGGGGCTCCAGCCATGGGAGCGGATCGCTCCTCAACGGTCGGCTCCGGCGCCGAGGGCGGCTCCGGCGCGCACGGCGGCGCTGGTCAGGTCGGCCCGGCCCGCGGCCACCAGGGCGGCATCACGGATGCGGCAGCTGTCGCAGCGGCCGCAGGGGAGATCCTCGCCGCTGTAGCAGCTCCAGGTGGCCGCGATCGGCACCCCGAGCCGCAGGGCCTCGCGCACGATGGTGGCCTTGTCCCAGGCCACCAGGGGGGCCCAGAGGCGGGCCCCCTGACCCTCCCGTCCCGCCTTGGTGGCCAGGTCGGCCAGGGTCTGGAAGGCGGCCAGGTAGTCGGGGCGGCAGTCGGGATAGCCGGAATAATCCACCGCATTGACCCCGAGCACGAGGCTGGTGGCGCCGCGGGCTTCGGCCAGGCTTAGCCCCAGGGCGATGAACACCGTGTTGCGGCCGGGGACGTAGGTGCTGGGAATCACCCCCGCGACCACGCCGCCGTCGGGGACGGGGATGGCCGGATCGGTGAGGGCCGAGCCGCCCCAGGCCGCCAGGTTCACGGCGATCACGTGGTGCTCCTCCAGCGCCAGGGCGCCGGCCACCGCGGCGGCGGCGTCCAGCTCGCGCCGGTGGCGCTGGCCGTAGTCGAAGGAAAGGCCGATGACCCGGTGGCCCGCCTCGATCGCCAGGGCCGCGGCGGTGGCCGAATCCAGGCCGCCGGAGAGCAGGGCGATGGCGAGCGGCGGGGGTGGGGAGGGCGTGGCGGGGGAGCGGGTGATGGGGCGAGCGGTGACGACGGCCCCCCCATTGTGGAAGCGGCGCCGGGGGCGGAGCGACCGGACGCGACGGAGGATGCCATGGTGGTGGCGCCGGTTTCCGGTCCCTTCCGAGGTTCCCCATGGCCCATGCCCTGCGCCGCGCCACGGCGGCCGCGGCCACCGCCAGCGTCATCGTCATCGTCAGCCTGCCGTCCCTGCTGGCGCTCACGGTGGCGCCGGCCCGGGCCATCCCCCGGCTGGATCTGACGCCCTACCCCAAGCCCACCGCCGCCCAGACCCGCTGGGTGATCCAGCTGCCCGGCGTGTTGCCGCCCACCGCCGATCCCCGCCTGTCCCCCCACCCGAGCGACTGGCGGGTGCAGCTGATCGCCGGCCGGGAGGTGGAGGCCGACTGCAACCAGCGGGCCTTCCGCGGCCGCTTCCGCGCCAGCAAGGTGAAGGGGCTGGGCGTCAGCGTCTACACGGTGAGTGATGTGGGGCCAATGGTCTCGACCCTGATGGCCTGCCCCCCCGGCCAGGCGACCCGCAAGGTGTTCGTGCCGATGGGCAGCAAGCCCTTCGTGGTGCCCTACGACGCCAGCCGGCCGATCGTGGTTTACACCCCGAAGGATCTGCAGCTGCGCTGGCGGCTCTGGAAGGCGGAGAAGGTGCAGCAGCCGGCCCAGGCCCTCTGAGGTTTCAGCGCAGGGGGCCGTTCCAGGGGCTTCAGCGCACCCCCAGCCACTTGTGGCTCTGCAGGCTGAGGCGCCAGTCGGGGTGGGCACGCACGTAGGCCACCGCCAGCTCCCGGCCGGCCGGTTCGTCCCAGGCGGGCTGGAGCAGGAGAGCGGGGCCGGGGGCGGCGGGCGGACGCAGGCGGGCCGCTTCGGCGGCCATGGCTTCGGCGAAGGCCAGGTCGGCCGGGGAGGTCACCACCACCTTGAGCTCATCACAGCGGGCCAGGAGATCGGCGGCCGGGGGGCGGTGGGGCTTCGGCGAGAGGGTGATCCAGTCGAAGCGGCCACTGAGCTGCCCCACGCCGCTGGTTTCCAGGTGCAGCGGCAGGCCCGTTGCCGCCATGGCCTTGCAGAGGCCGTCCAGGGGCTGCTGGAGGGGCTCGCCGCCGGTGATCACCACGAAGGCGGCACCGGCGACGGCGGCGGCGCTGGCCTCGGCCGCCAGGTCTGCCAGGGGGCGCGTGGGATGGGCCGCCTGCGGCCAGGAGTACTTGGTGTCGCACCAGGGACAGCCCACATCGCAGCCCGCCAGGCGGATGAAGAAGGCGCTGCGACCGGCGTGAAGACCCTCCCCCTGCAGGGAGTGGAAGGTTTCCACCACCGCCGGGCCGTCAGCCGTAGATGGGGCTGGCGACACGGTCCACGGCCTCGCTGGGGGAGCCGGGCAGCCGCTGCTGGGCCGCCGCGATCAGCCCCCGGAACAGGGGATGGGGCTTGCCGGGGCGGGAGAGGAACTCCGGGTGGTACTGGCAGGCGGTGAAGAAGGGGTGGTCCTTCAGCTCGATCAGCTCCACCAGGCGGCCGTCGGGGGAGGTGCCGCTGATCTCGTAGCCCGATTCCAGGAACAGGGAGCGGTAGGCGTTGTTGAACTCGTAGCGGTGGCGGTGGCGCTCGTAGACCACCTCCTCGCCGTAGAGGCGCTGGGCCATGGTGCCCGCCGTCAGCCGGCAGGGGTAGACGCCCAGGCGCATGGTGCCGCCCAGGTCCACCACGTCCTGCTGCTCGGGCAGCAGGTGGATGACGGGGTGGGGCGAGGCGGGATCCAGCTCGGCGCTGGTGGCCCCCTCCAGACCCGCCTGGTGGCGGGCCCACGCGATCACGGCGCACTGCATCCCCAGGCAGAGGCCCAGGAACGGCACCCGCTGCTCGCGGGCCCAGCGGATCGCCGCCACCTTGCCGTCGACGCCGCGGTGGCCGAAGCCGCCGGGCACCACCACCGCATCCATGCCCCGCAGCAGGGCGTCGGCACCCTGGCTCTCGATCTGCTCGGCGCAGATCCAGCGGAGATCGAGGGAGGCGTCCCGTTCCAGACAGGCATGGCGCAGGGCCTCCACCACCGAGAGGTAGGCGTCGTTGAGCTGGACGTACTTGCCCACCAGGGCCACCTTCACGGCGGGGCCGGGGTGGCGCAGCTTCTCCACCAGTTCCGCCCAGCGCGCCATGTCGCTGTCATGGTCGACCAGGGAGAGGACGTCGAGCACCTGGCGGCAGAGGCCCTCGCTCTCCATCGCCAGGGGCACGGCATAGATGCTGTCGGCGTCGAGGGCCTGGATCACGGCGCCGGCCGGCACGCCGCAGAAGCCGCCGATCTTGGCCTTGAGGTCGGTGCTGATGGGCCGGTCACTGCGGCAGACGAGCACATCGGGCTGGATGCCGATGGAACGCAGCTCCTTGACCGAATGCTGGGTGGGTTTGGTCTTGAGTTCGCCGGAGGTGCCGATGTAGGGCAGCAGGGTGACATGGACGTAGGCCAGGTCCTGGCGGCCGACGTCGCCGCGGAATTCGCGGATGGCCTCCAGGAACGGCAGCGACTCGATGTCGCCCACCGTGCCGCCGATCTCGGTGATCACCACGTCGGCGCCGCTGTTGGCCGCCACCCGGTGGATGCGCTCGCGGATCTCGCCGGTGATGTGGGGAATCACCTGGACGGTGCCGCCGTTGTAGTCGCCGCGGCGCTCCTTGTTGATCACCGCCTGGTAGATGGAGCCGGTGGTCACGCTGTTGAGGCGCGACATGGCCGTGTCGGTGAAGCGCTCGTAGTGGCCCAGATCCAGGTCGGTCTCGGCGCCGTCCTCGGTGACGAACACCTCCCCGTGCTGGTAGGGGCTCATCGTGCCCGGATCCACGTTGAGGTACGGATCCAGCTTCAGGATCGAGACGCTGTAGCCGCGGGACTTGAGCAGCCGCCCGAGGCTGGCCGCGACGATGCCCTTGCCGATGCTGGACACCACCCCGCCGGTGACGAAGACGAACTTCGCGGCATGGCCCCGCGTGGCGGACGGTGCGGACATCGGGCGCTGCGCTGATCCCCCAATCTACCGACCCCTTCCAGTCCGCCCGCCCTCAGGGGCCTCCTCGCCCAGCCCCCCTCTTCCCCCGTGCCCAGCCTCCTGGGGAGGCGTCAGCGGCGCGACCGAAGCCGGCCGTTGCCCGCAACGCGGGCGCGGACCGGCGCAGGCCGCGCCCGCTGACGCTCACCCCTCCAGAAGGCTCCTCAGCATCCACGCCGTCTTCTCGTGGATCTGCAGCCGCTGGGTGAGCAGGTCGGCGGTGGGCTGGTCGCTGGCGTCGTCGGCGGTGGTGAACACCGAGCGGATCGTGCGGGCCACGGCCTCATGGCCCTCCACCAGCTCCCGCACCATGGCCAGGGCGGCGGGGACGCCTTCGGCCTCGGGGATCGAGGAGAGGCCGGCATAGAGGGTGCCGCCATAGGGGGCGGGGAAACCGAGGGCCCGGATGCGCTCGGCGATCAGGTCAAGGGCGGTCCAGAGCTCGGTGTACTGGTCCATGAACATCAGGTGGAGCGTGTTGAACATCGGTCCAGTGACGTTCCAGTGGAAGCCGTGGGTCTTGGCATAGAGCACGGTGCTGTCGGCCAGCACGCGGCCGAGTCCATCGGCGATCTGCTGGCGCTGGTCCGCCGGGATGCCGATGTCGATGGGAGGAGCTGTGATGGCCATGGCCAGGAAGCGGGAAGCACCAGTCTAAGGCGAAGTGATTCCGCTTAATGACCGCAGCATGGCGGCAACGGCGCGGCAGTGGCTGCCCCTCAGCCCTCCTCGTCGCTCCAGGTGCTGGCCACGTGCAGCTCCTCCAGCTGCTTCGGGGCCACATCGGCCGGGGCCTGGGTCATCAGGCAGCGCGCCTGCTGGGTTTTCGGGAAGGCGATCGTGTCGCGGATCGACTCCTCGCCTGCCAGCAGCATCACCAGCCGGTCCATGCCGAAGGCGATGCCGCCGTGGGGCGGGGCGCCCATGTCGAGGGCCTCCATCAGGAAGCCGAACTGGCGCTCCGCCTCCTCCAGGGGCAGGCCGATGGTCTGCAGCACCTGGCGCTGCAGGGCCGCATCGTGGATGCGCAGGGAGCCGCCGCCCAGCTCCAGGCCGTTGAGCACCAGGTCGTAGGCCTGGGCGCGGGCGGTGGGCAGGGTGGCCGCCCAGGCGGTGGGGTCGCCTCCCAGATCCTCGGCGTTGGGGGCGCAGAAGGGGTGGTGCAGCGCCTCGAGGCGGTTCTCGCCGGCGTTGAACTCGAACATCGGGAAGTCCACCACCCAGAGGAAGTTCCACTGGTCGTTGTCCCGCTCGGCCGGCACCAGGCCCAGTTCGCGGGCCAGGTACTGGCGCACCCGGTCGAGGGCCTTGTTGACGGTGGCGGTGTCGCCGGCGCCGAACAGCAGCAGGGTCCCTTCCGTGGCGCCGGTGCGCTCCAGCAGTTCCGCCTTCCTCTCGGCCGTGAGGTTGTCCTTGATGGCGCCGATCGTGTCGATCTCGCCGCCGGCCCGCACCCGGATGAAGGCCAGGCCGCCGGCCCCCGCCTTCTGGGCCTCGCTGAACACATCACCGCCGGGCTTGATGCGCACGTTGCTGACGGCCTCATTGCCGCCGGCCACGGCGATGCACTTCACCGAGCCCCCGGCCGCCACGGCGCCGGAGAACACCTTGAAGCCCATGTCCCGGACGATGTCCGAGGCGTCGGTGAGCTCCATGCCGTAGCGGGTGTCGGGCCGGTCGGTGCCGTAGCGGGCCATCGCCTCGTGCCAGGTGAGGCGGGGGAACGGCCGCGGCAGCTCGATGCCCTTCACCTGCTTCCAGATGGCGGCGATCAGGCCCTCGTTCAGCGCCAGGATCTCCTCCTGGTCCATGAAGCTCATCTCCATGTCCAGCTGGGTGAACTCCGGCTGGCGGTCGGCCCGCAGGTCCTCGTCACGGAAGCAGCGGGCCACCTGGTAATACCGCTCGATGCCCCCCACCATCAGCAGCTGCTTGAACAGCTGGGGCGACTGGGGCAGGGCGAACCACTCACCGCCGCAGACCCGGGAGGGCACCAGGTAGTCGCGGGCACCCTCGGGGGTGGAGCGGGTGAGCACCGGGGTCTCCACCTCGATGAAGCCCTCCGCCTCCAGATAGCCGCGGGCCGCCTTCACGGTGGCGTGGCGCAGCCGCAGGTTGCGGCCCATGCGCTCGCGGCGCAGGTCGAGGTAGCGGTGGCGCAGGCGCAGTTCCTCGCGGGTGTTCTCCTCGTCGTGCACCGACACCGGGAACGGCAGGTTGCCGCGCACCTCGTTGAGCACCGTGATGCCGGCGGCCAGCACCTCGATGGCGCCGGTGGCCAGCCGTTCGTTGAGGGACTCGGCCGGCCGGGCCCGCACCTTGCCCTCCACCCGCAGGACGGTCTCGTTGCGCAGCCGTTCGGCCACGGCGAAGGCGGCGGGGGCCAGGTCGGGATCCACCGTGATCTGCACGGTGCCGCTGCGGTCGCGCAGGTCGATGAAGATCACCCCGCCGTGGTCGCGGCGCCGGTCGACCCAGCCGCCCAGCTGAACGGCCTCGCCGATGGCGTCGATGCGCAGATCGCCGCACCCGTGGCTGCGCATGGTGGCAAGCAGAACGAATCCGCGAGTTTCCCACAGGGCAGCGGCGGGCCGTTCTTAAGGGGCCGGGACAGCGCCGGAAGGGCGCTCAGCCGCGCCGGTAGAAGGGCCGCCTGACCACCACGGCCGGCTCGGCGCGCCCGCGGATCTCCACCGCCAGTGCGGTGCCGGGCTTCGCCGCCGCCGCCGGCACGTAGGCCAGGGCCACCGCCTCCCCCAGGGTGGGGGACCAGGTGCCGCTGGTGACCTCGCCCACCGGCTCGCCATCGAGGAGCACCGGATAGCCGTGGCGGGCGATGGCCCGGCCCTGCAGCTTGAGGCCCACCAGCTTGCGGGCCACCCCCTCGGCGGTCTGGCGCTCCAGGGCGGCCCGACCGATGAAGTCGGCCGGCATCTCCAGGTGCACCAGCCAGCCCAGGCCCGCCTCCAAAGGCGTGGTGGCCGCATCCATCTCGTTGCCGTAGAGGTGCATCGCCGCCTCCAGCCGCAGGGTGTCGCGGGCGCCGAGGCCGCAGGGGGTGACCCCCTCGGCCAGCAGCCGCTGCCACAACGCCACGCCGGCCTCGCGGCCCAGCAGCAGCTCGAAGCCGTCCTCACCGGTGTAGCCCGTGCGGCCCACGAACACCGGCGCCCCCTCGATGGCCAGCTCCCGGTGGCCGAAGCGGGGCAAACCCGCCAGGCTCGTGCCCACCAGGGCCTCGAGCCGGGCGGGGGCCTCCGGGCCCTGCAGGGCCAGCAGCACCCCGTCGCCCTTGCGATCGCTGATGGAGAGGCCCTCGGGCTCCAGCTGGCTGGCGATCCAGGCGGTGTCGGCCTCGGCGCAGGCGGCGTTGATCACCAGCACCAGCTCATCGCACTCCCCCTCGGGGCCAGCGACACGGCCGCAGTCGTAGACGATCAGGTCGTCAAGGATGCCGCCGGCCTCGTTGAGCAGCACCGTGTAGCAGGCCTCGCCGGGGCCGATGCGGAACAGGTCGGTGGGCACCAGCCGCTGCAGGGCGTCCTTGGTGCCCTGGCCCCGCAGGGTGAGCACCCCCATGTGGGAGATGTCGAAGACGCCGCAGTGCTGCCGCACGGCGTTGTGCTCCTGCACCAGGCCGGAGAACTGGATCGCCATCTGCCAGCCGGCGAAGGGCACCATGCGGCCCCCGGCGGCGATGGCGGCGGCATCCAGGGGTGTACGGCGCAGGGGGGTGGAGTCCATCGGAGGCGGCCGGCCGGCCAGGGGGACGCCGGAGCTCGGTGGCGCGATCCTATGGAGCGGCTGCGGCGAATACCGAAGAAAGCCTGTGATTCGGCTTCCACCCCTATCACACCGTCAAGGAAATGCGTACCTTGAATGGCCCAATGGGTCAAGAGGATGGGCAACCGTCCCAACTGCCGCAGCTGCCGCCACTGCACCCCGCCCGCCGGGGTGGAGCTGGGATGGTGCCAGCTGCGGCAGCTCCCCATCCACCCCGAGCTGGTGGCCGATCTCTGGTGCCACCACTGGACGGCGCGTCCGCCCCGGCTGCCGGTGGTGTCCCCTGAAGCCCTGCTGAAGCAGGCCCGCCTTCCCGTGGCCAGTCAGCAGCTGAGCCTGGCCACCGGCCTGCCCTGAAAGCTGATCAAAAGCTGAAAAGCGTGACGGATGCTTCCGTTTCGCCCTTCTTCTCCCTAATCTCCATCCCTTCCAGTAGCGGAACGGTCCGTTTGGCCCTAGGAAGGCAGGACCCTGTCCACCACGACCACGGAGGTCCCCGGCATTGATCAGAACCGCCACATCCCCATCGCCCATCGAACTGATGGCCGTTCATGTGGATTGTGAAACCTTCACCCTCCCCACCGGAGCCCACGTCTTCTGCCGCGGCGCCAGCGCCAACGCCATCTACGCGGTGCGCCGCGGCATCGTCGAGCTGGTGGGCGAGCAGGGGGAGAAGACCTGCTACCGCCCCGGCGAGCTGTTCAGCTACCAGGACATCACCTGGCGCGAACTGAGCCACCGCAGCGACGCCTTCGCCCGTACGCCCGTGGAGGTGCTGCGGCTGGACCGGCTCCGCTTCCTCAACCTGCTGCACAACCACCCCACCATGGCCGTGCAGCTGATCGGGCAGCAGCACAGCCGCCTGCGGGAGCAGCGGGCCAGCGGCACCTGCTGCTACTGAGCCGGGGCGCCTGAGGGCACCGGCCGCCCGAGCAGCAGCAGCAGGCTGCGGGTCACCTTGGCCGCCAGCACGGCGCTGACGCCGCTGGCATCGAGCTGGGGTGCCAGCTCCACCACGTCGGCGGCCACCAGCCGGTGGTGGCGCAGTTCCTCCACCAGGGCCGCAAAGTTGGGCCAGTGGAAGCCGCCGGGTTCGGGCGTGCCCGTGCCCGGCAGCACGGCGGGATCGAACCAGTCGAGGTCGACGGTGAGATAGAGGGGCCGGCCCCGCAGGGGCGCCAGCGCCGCCGCCATGGCGTCGATCGGCACCAGCCGTCCGGTGGCGTGCAGCTCCTGGAACTCCTCGCGGGTGCCGCTGCGGATGGCGATCTGGCGCAGCTCGCCGCTGGGCAGCGCCTCCAGGCAGCGGCGCATGGCGCAGGCGTGGCTGTGGCGGGCGCCGAGCCACTCCTGCCGCAGGTCGGCGTGGGCATCGAGCTGCACGAGCACCAGATCGGGATGACGCCGCGCCACCGCCGCCACCGCGCCGCTGCTGATCGAGTGCTCGCCCCCCAGCATCAGCGGCGCCAGACCCAGCTCCAGCACCGCCTCCGTGGCCCTGCCCACGGCCGCCACCACCGGCTCCGGGGCCCCGAAGGGGATGGCCACGGCCCCGAGGTCGGCGAAGGCCAGGTCGTCGAGGTCCAGATCGAGCTGGGGGTCATAGCTTTCCAGGCCGCTGCTCACCTCCCGGATCGCCGCCGGGCCGAAGCGGGCGCCGGGGCGGAAGGAGGTGGTGCCGTCGTAGGGAACGCCGAAGAGCCCCACGGCGCAGCCCGCGGGCTCGCGGCGGGCGCCCATGTAGATCGCCCCTTCGGTGTCGAACAGCTCCGGGGTCATGGCTGGCCTGCCGCGTCGGCAAGCGCGCGCTCCACGAAGGCCGGCACCGCCTCGAAGGCCCCCCGCTGCCAGCGGGGCGACCAGATGCTGCAGCCCGGCGCCACCGCCGCGGCCCGCTCCGGCAGCGGCTCCCGGTAGCGGGGGCCGTCGGGGCAGGCGAAGGTCCAGCTCCACCAGCCGCTGGGATACATGGGAACCCAGCCGTAGAGCGGATCGGCGTGGCCGAACACCTCACGCAGCAGCCGGACGGTGTCGATGTGGACCTGGCGGAAGGCCTCGGGGGATTCGCTCTGGGTGGCGAACACACCGCCGGGGCGCAGCAGGCGGCGGCAGTTTTCGAAGAACGCCCGGTTGAACAGGCCCTCGGCCGGTCCGGCGGGATCGGAGCCGTCCACCAGCACCACGTCGTAGCTGGCGGCGGGGGCGTTGGCCGCCCAGGCGATGCCATCGCCGACGGTGAGGTGGAAGCGGGGGTCGCTCCAGGCGTCGCCGCCCAGGCCGGGCAGGTGCCGGCGGGAGAGCTCCACCACCAGCCCGTCGATCTCCACCATGTCGAGGTGGGCGACGCCGGGATGGCGCAGGCACTCACGGGCGGTGCCGCCGTCGCCGCCGCCGATCACCAGCACCCGCTCGATGGCAGCGGCGGCGCAGAGGGCCGGATGAACCAGGGGTTCGTGGTAATGCCGCTCCTGGCGTTCCGCCGTCATCCAGCAGCCGTCCAGCAGCAGCCCCTTGCCGTAGGTCAGGCTGTCGATGATCGTGATCCGCTGGTAGGGGCTGGTGTGCTCCTCCACCACGGTGGCGGCCAGGCCGTAGCGCACCCCGCCCAGCTCCTCGTCCACCCAGGCGCCCGGGGGGCAGGCGTCGGCCGGTGGCTGTTGCGGTCCCATGCGGTTGGCTCGTGGGTTTCCAGCTAAACCTTCGGCAGGACCCCTTGTCACGGCGCCATGGCACATTCCAGACGCCACCTGCTGAGGATCCTCGCCCTGGCAGGCGCCGGGGTCGCCCTGGACACCCTGGGACCCCGGCCGGCGGCGGCCGCGGAGGGGGCGGCGGAGGCGGAGGGCACCCTGGTGGAGCGGCTCTCGGTGTGCCGCCCCGGCGGCGATCCGCTCCAGGAGCTGCTGCGCCGCAACCGGGACTTCTGCCGCACCTGGCAGGCGGCCGAGCGCAGCGAGAATCCCCTGGACCGGGCGACCCTGCTGCACGACAGCTGGCCGCTGCACTGCCAGGTGCGGCCCGATGCCCTGGCGGCCGGCCAGCGGCCCTGGGCCTCGGTGCTCTGCTGCGCCGATTCGCGGGTGGCACCGGAGTGGATCTTCGCCTGCGGTGCCGGGGAGCTGTTCGAGGTGCGCAGCGCCGGCAACACGGCCTTCGATGCGGGCGTCGCCTCGCTGGAGTACGCCGTGGCGGAGCTGGCGGTGCCCCTGATCCTGGTGATGGGCCACAGCGGCTGCGGCGCGGTGACGGCCGCCATGGCCAGCACCCCGCTCACCCCCCTGCTGGAGGAGCTGGTGGCACCGATCCGGGCGAACCTGCAGCCGGGAGCCGACCTGGCCCAGGCGGTGCGCCGCAACGCCGCCGCCGCCGCCGCCGCCCTGCCCCGGCGCAGCGCCCTGCTGGGCCAGGCTGTGGCGGAGGGGCGGCTGGC
>NZ_JAGQBM010000052.1:0-24325 GCF_024345635.1 Cyanobium sp. Lug-B | reverse complement strand
CAGGGTCCGGTCGCGCCGGCGGGCGGCCCGGCGGCGGGCGCCCCGCCACTGGGGCTCGGCCTGCTCGAACACCTCCGGGATCGCCGTGCCCGGCAGGATGTCGTGGAACTGCTGGAACAGCAGGGTGCGCCAGTCGTCGGCAGCGGCCGGTGCCGGCCGGCCGAACAGCGCCGCGGCCAGATCCGCCTCCCGCAGCAGCCGCTCCAGGCTGCGGTTGTGGCGCTTCTGGTCGGGCCGGCTGGTGGGGCAGCCGCGGTGCAGCTCCAGGTAGAGCTCGTCGCGCCAGACCGGCAGCTGCCCCGCCAGCGATTCCAACGGCTCCAGATAGGCGCGCAGGGTGCCGTGGCGCTGGCCGGCCGCCGCCGGCTGGTCCTGCCAGAGCGCCAGCTGCTCCAGCATCTCGGCGGTCGGGCCGCCGCCGTGGTCGCCGACCCCGGGCAGCCAGAGGGCGTCGGCGCAGCCGCTCGCCCGCTGCCACTGCAGCCGGTAACGCTCCATCGCCACCGGGTCGCCGTCGGTGCCGATCGGCGCCGTCATCAGGGCCAGCACCTCCGCGCCGCAGCGGCTGCGCCAGCGGAACAGCCGGTGGGGGAAGGGGTTGGTGGCGTTCCAGGCCAGCTTGTGGGTGCAGAACCAGCGCACCCCGGTGGCGGCCGCCAGCGCCGGCAGGCCGGCGGCGAAGCCGAAGCTGTCCGGCAGCCAGGCCAGCCGGTGGCTCCACTCCGGGAACGTGCGCAGGCTGTAGGCCTGGCCCTCCTGGAACTGGCGCAGCAGCGAGGTGGTGGAGAGCAGCACGCAGTCGCTCTCCACCCACGGGCCGTTGAGCGGCTCGAAGCGACCCGCCTGCATCGCCCGGCGGACGCGGGCGAACAGGGCCGGGCGGTGCCGCTCCAGCCAGGCATAGAGGGCCGGCGTGGAGTGGCCGAAGTGGAGCGTCTCGAAGCGCTCCATCAGATCGAGGGCGGAGGCGAAGGTGCGCTCCGCCGCCTGCCAGGTGTCGGCCACCGGCCACAGCCAGGCCAGATCGAGGTGGGCGTGGCCCAGCACCTGGAGCACCCCCTCCCCCGGCGCCCCGTCGCGGCGGTGCTCACGGCGCAGCTCCCGCAGCTCGGCGGCGGTGGCCGCCAGCAGGCCGAGGGGATCGGCCGGATCCAGGGGCTCCAGCTCGATGCGGCTGCTGATCAGGGCGCCGTCGTCGTGCAGGGGGCTGCGCAGCCGCAGCTCCAGGTCCAGGGCCTCCCCCCGCCACCAGCGCTCGGGCAGGGGCCAGCGGCAGGCGGTGTCGAACAGATCGCCGCTGTGGATGCGCTGGCCATCCACCCACAGCTCGGCGCTGTCGGCCCACCAGCGCAGCGCCAGTCGCGCCCGGGCCCCCGCCGCCAGGGGGACCCAGCCCTCCGGGCACGGGCAGCGCAGGCGCAGACGGCACCACTGGCCGCCCCGCGGCCAGATGATCAGGCCCCGGGCCGCCCAGTCGGGGCGATGCCGCAGCCCCCACTCCCCCCCCAGCGCCGGACCGCTTCCGCCCCCGGGCTGGTCGGCCTGCCAGAGGGGTTGGAGATCCAGGGGCCGGGGCATGGGGAACGTGACCGAAACGTTTCAATCGGAGCCGGTTGCCCCCGCCAAACGGCATCGGACAGCCTGGATGGCCAACCACCACCCATAAGATGATGCGGCTGCCGAGGGGTCATCGAGACCCGTACCGGCGCCTGTCACTCCCTGTCACCCGCCGGACAGACCATGCTCGCTCTCAAGATCTCGGTTTACTCCGTCGTCTTCTTCTTCATCGGGATCTTCGTCTTCGGCTTCCTGGCCAGCGATCCCACCCGTTCCCCCAGCCGCAAGGACCTGGAGGACTGACCCCTTCGGCGGCGGCTCCGCCCGCCACCCGTCCGGACAACCGGACCGCCGCGGGGGACGCCCCCGAACTCCCATGGCAGGATCGGCCGCGTTCTTGCCGCTCATGCGCTGCCTGTGGTGCTCCATCCCCGCTCGGGACGTCCCCAGGCCCCTGCAGGCCTGACCCCCGGGCTGGTCCTGTGGCTGGGCATCTCCGCTGGGCTGACGCTGACGGCCGCACCGGCCCAGGCACGGCCGGACGCACCCTCCAGGCTTCAGGCCGCCCAGGCCCAGCTCCCTTCGGCGGCGCCCGCCACCCCCGGCGCCGCTGCCACCCCGGATCCCTTCGACGACGAGCCCCAGGTCGCGCCTGGCGCCGATCCCCAGGCCGGCGTCGAGGCCCCCGCCGATCCGGCACCCGCCGTTGCGCCTCCGTCCCCGAGGCGTCGCCCCCTGGCGGTCACGCCCCAGCCCGATCCCGCAGCGGAGCCCACCCCGGCCGACCCCGCCGCCCCACCAGCACCTGTTCTGGGTCTGGAGGCCGCACCGGCCGGCGACGCCATGCCCCTGGAGCTGGAGCTCACCGCCAACCAGCAGGGTTATGACGGTCAGCTGCAGCGCTTCGTGGCCACCGGCAGCGTCATGGCCCGCCTGGCCGGTGGCCGCCTGCTGGCCGACCGGCTGGAGTTCGAGGCCACCACCCGCACCCTCTATGCGGTGGGCAACGTGCGCTTCCAGCGCGGCCAGCAGTACCTGCAGGGCAGCCGCCTCCGCTATGCCCTGCTGGAGGGGGTGGGGGAGATCGACGACGTCTATGGCGTCATCGATCTCGACAGCACCAAGGAGGACTTCGACCTCGAGGCCGAGGCCTCCCAGCCCCTGCCGCCGCCGGAGCCGATCAGCTGCACCCCCTCCTATCCGGCGGTGCCCGTGTGGCATCCCTACCCCTGGGCCGTCACCACCTGGGCCGGCCAGATGTATGCGGGTGAATTCGGCGACACCTTCACCTTCAGCGGCCGTTTCCGGCCCGAATACCTCGGCGGCATCGGCCTGCAGCGTCGCCTCTTCCAGGCCGGGCCCCTGTCGCTGGAGTTCGATGCCAACCTGCTGGGTCACCGGGCCAGCGCCCAGCCGGGGGGTGGCTTCAACCAGGCCGTCCCCTTCTCCGACACCCCCGGCCAGAGCTTCGGCGAGTTCACCGGCGGCCTCGGCCTGCGCCTGTGGCTGCGGCCCTGGCTCAACGTCTACTTCGTGGAGGGCCTGAGCGTCCTCACCGCCAAGAGCAACTACGAGCAGACCTTCCGCCAGAACTCGGCGCGCCTGCTCAACTACCTGGCCTTCGAGGTGGAGGCCCTGGTCACGCCCCGCTGGTCGGCCGTCGGCCGCATCCACCACCGCTCCGGGGCCTACGGCACCTTCAGCGGTGTGAGCGAGGGCAGCAACGCCTATCTGTTGGGCCTGCGCTACCGCTTCGGCACCGACAAGCCCGCCAGCCAGCCGATGCCGGTGCCGCCCGCCCAGGGTTGTCCGGAGGCCCCGCCCCTGGCCAGCGAGCAGCCCGATGGGCTGGCCCAGCAGCTCGAGCAGGTGACGATGGGTCCTGGCTGGACCGGCACCAGCGGCCAGCCGGCCCCGACGCCCCCCGTCAAACCGCCGGAGGACAAGGGCGGGGTGTGGCGCAACGCCCGGCATCAGGAACGGCTGCGCCGCGAGGCCATCGCCCGGATCCCCCAGCGGGTCGAGAACGTGACCTTCGAGCGCAGCCTCAAGGCGGAGCGGCGCTTCGGCTTTCCGCGGGAGTTCACCACGCCGGAGGTGGCCAACGACTTCGGCACCACCCGCCCCGAGCAGCTCAAGGACCAGACCACCGAAGGCAACCAGGAGCTGATCAAGGGCACCGTGAGCCGCTGGCGCATCCAGGCCCGGCGCCTCAAGATCACCCCCAACACCCTCTCCGGGGATCGGGTGGGCTTCACCAACGACCCGTTCACGCCGGCCCAGTCGTGGATGGATTCGGAGAAGGTGGTCATCACCCTGCTGCCCAACGGCGACACCCTGGTGAAGGCGCGCCGCAACACGCTGCGCCTGGAGGATCGCCTGCCGATCCGGGTGGCGCGCCAGCGCCGCATCCAGAAGCAGGACGAGGTGAGCAATCCCCTCGTGATCGGCAACGACCGCGAGGACCGGGACGGCTTCTTCCTCGGTTACAACATCCCGATCAAGATCGGCGAGAAGGGGCTCCTCAACCTGCAGCCGCAGGTGATGGTCCAGCGCCTCTACACCGGCAACACCGACGCCTACCCGCTGCCGGGATCGCCACCGGGTTCCACCAACATCGTCGAGCAGCCGGCCAAGACCGGCGACTACTTCGGCTTCGACGCCCGTCTCACCGGCCCGGTGCTCGGCTTCAACGCCGATGCCCGCCTCTCCATCTCCACCTTCAACCCCGACAACTTCGCCAACGGCACCCGCAGCTTCGGCGACCTGTCCCGTCTGGTGAAGGTGCCCGTGCTGGGCTTCAGCACCATGCGCCTCTTCGGGGCCTACCGCTTCCGCACCTGGAACGGCTCCCTCGGCGAGCAGGACGTCTACTCCGCCTACGGCGTCTCGCTGGAGCAACAGGGAAGCCTGCCCAGCTGGGGGAAACTGGCCCGCAGCTACTACTGGCGGATGGGGGTCGGCAACTTCCAGGCCAACCCGACCACCGGCACCGATCTGCTGCAGGTGTGGCGCGCCAACGCCATCGGCTCGTTCAACTTCTCCTACCCGATCTGGACCGGCAAGCCCACCACCAGTCCGCCGGTGGTCTCGCTGGCCAATTCACCGGTGCCGATCGTTCCGGGCCTGCGCTTCAACGCCAACCTGCTCGGGGTGGCCGCCTACTTCAGTGACGGCACCAACCAGAACACGATCGGACTCTCCGGCGGGCCCACCCTGACCCTGGGGCGCTTCGAGAAGCCGTTCTTCGACTACACCCAGCTGACCATCACCGGGGGCATCACCCTGCGGCAGGGCCAGAGCCCGCTCAACTTCGACCGGGCCGTCGACCTGGGCACGGTCGGCATCGGCCTGTCGCAGCAGATCGTGGGGCCGCTCGTCTTCAGCGGCGGTATCGGCTTCAACGTCGATCCCAACTCCGGCTTCTACGGCGATGTCACCGGCTCCTACCTGGAGCTGCGCTGGCAGCGCCGCTCCTACGAGATCGGCGTGTACTACAGCCCCTACGACGGCCTGGGCGGCATCCGCGTACGGCTCAACGACTTCAACTTCCAGGGGCCGGGCACGCCCTTCATCCCCTATCACCCCACCCAGGGGGTCCTGCAGCGCCCCTTCTAGGCGGCGACGAAGCCGTCCAGGTAGGGGAGCCGGCCGGCGGTGGCCCGCAGCTCGGCGTCGTGGGCCACGAGCTGGGCCGTGCCGTTCCACTCGCCGCTCACCAGCATGCGACGCGGGCCGGGGGCCAGCTCCAGGGGCCATTCCAGACACTCGCCATCGGCCTCCAGCACCACCCGCGGCGGCTCGAGATCGAGCTGCAGCCGGGCACCGGGATGGGCGGCGATGGCGGCCTGGAGGGCCAGCACCGTGGCATGGTCGGCAGTGAGGCAGGGGATGCCCAGGGCCAGGCAGTTGCCGAAGAAGATCTCCGCGAAGCTCTCGCCGATCACCGCCCGGATGCCCCAGCGCATCAGCGCCTGGGGGGCGTGCTCCCGGCTGGAGCCGCAGCCGAAGTTGCGGTTGACCACCAGGATCGCGGCGCCCTGGTTGTCGGCCCGATCGAAGGGGTGGTCGCCGGCCCGCTCGCGGCGGTCATCGGCGAAGACCCCCTCGGCCAGCCCGTCAAAGGTGACGCACTTGAGATAGCGGGCCGGAATGATCCGGTCGGTGTCGATGTCGTCGCCGGGCACGACGACGGCACGGCCCTGGCACTGCTGGATCGGTCCGGCCGGGAAGGGGGTGGCGCTCATGCTGGGGTGGCGGCGGGCTCAGGGGAGGACGGGGTGGCGATCAGGCGGCGCACGTCGGCCACGTGGCCGCTCACCGCCGCCGCGGCCACCATGGCCGGGCTCATCAGCAGGGTGCGGCCGGTGGCGGAACCCTGGCGCCCCTTGAAGTTGCGGTTGCTGGAACTGGCGCTGATCTGGCGCCCCTCCAGCCGGTCGGGGTTCATGGCCAGGCACATCGAGCAGCCTGGCTCGCGCCATTCGAAGCCGGCCTCGCGGAACACCGCATCGAGCCCCTCGGCCTCGGCGGCGGCCGCCACCTGCTCACTGCCCGGCACCACGAAGGCCTTGATGCCCGCCGCCACCTGCCGGCCGCGGGCGACGGCGGCGGCGGCCCGCAGGTCGCTGAGGCGGCCGTTGGTGCAGCTGCCGATGAAGCAGACATCCACCGGCAGTCCCTCAATCGGCGCCCCGGGGCGCAGGTCCATGTAGCGGTAGGCCTCCTCGGCGATCGGCCGCTCGTCGCTGTCGGTCTGCTCGAGGGTGGGCACGGCCTCGTCGACGCCGATGGCCTGCCCCGGGGTGATGCCCCAGGTGACGGTGGGCGCGATCGTGGCCGCATCGAACACCACCTCGTCGTCGAAGACGGCGTCGGGACCGGAGGCCAGGGCGCTCCACCAGGCGACGGCCCGCTCCCAGGCCTCGCCGGCGGGGGCATGGGGCCGCCCCTTGAGATAGGCGAAGGTGACGGCATCGGGGTTGACGTAGCCGCAGCGCGCCCCGCCCTCGATGGCCATGTTGCAGAGCGTCATCCGCTCCTCCATCGAGAGGGCCTCGATGGCCGGGCCGGCGAACTCGTAGGCGTAGCCCACGCCGCCCTTCACCCCCAGGGTGCGGATCACGTGCAGCACCAGATCCTTGGCGTAGACCCCGCTCTGCAGGGTCCCCTCCACCCGGATCCGGCGCACCTTGAGCTTGCCCATCGCCAGACTCTGGCTGGCGAGCACGTCACGCACCTGGCTGGTGCCGATGCCGAAGGCGATGGCACCGAAGGCGCCGTGGGTGGAGGTGTGGGAATCGCCGCAGGCCACGGTCATGCCGGGCTGGGTGAGCCCCAGCTCCGGGGCGATCACGTGCACGATCCCCTGGCGGCCGCTGCCGAGGCCGTGGAGGGTGATGCCATGCCGGGCGCAGTTGGCCTCCAGGGTGGCGAGCATCGCCTCGGCCAGGGGGTCGGCGAACGGACGCACCTGGGAGGTGGTGGGCACGATGTGGTCGACCGTGGCGACCGTGCGCTCGGGATGGCGCACCGACAGGCCCAGATCATCGAGGGCGGCGAAGGCCTGGGGGCTGGTGACCTCGTGGATCAGGTGCAGCCCGATGAACAGCTGGGTGGCCCCGCCCGGAAGATCGGCGACGCGGTGCAGCTCCCAGACCTTGTCGTAGAGGGTGCCGGCGCTCAAGAGGAAGGATCTGAACGGTCAGAAACCACCCTAGAAGGAGGGTGATCCACCGGTGCGGGCTCCCGGCGGAACAGGCCGTTGAGGTAGTGGCGGGCCACGGCGCGGTCGTGGCTGCCGTGCTGGACCAGGAAACCGGCGAGGGCGGCCTGCATGAGCCTGTACTGGTCCCACTGGGGGTGCACCCGGATGAACTCCCGCATCGCCTCGAACAGGTCCTCCGGCATCTGGTTCTCGATGCTCACGGTGCGGGGAGCGTGGTCGGGAATCTGGCTCATGCGGCGCTGGTCGTCGGTCCCCCCCATCAGGCCATGGGGCCGCCCCCCGCGTCAAAGCGCCCCACACCGGGCCGGTCCCAAGGGACCGCCGCTGAGAATCCCGGCGCGGGGCGGCTTCCCGGCCGCCGCCCGGGGGTGGCCGCCGCGGCGGTACCTGCCGGGGGACATGGTCAAGGGGGGGAGGCCTTTCCCGCAGCCGGGAGCCAGGACCCCTCCGGCAGCTCGGCCCGACCGCCGCCACCTGTGGAAAACGTCCCTGCTTTCGGGGGAAAAGGGCCAGGCCGGGGGGAAAAGTCCATGCCTCAGGATTCGTGATCGATGGCGGCCGCGGCAGCAGATGTTCCGATCAGGCCGGCTCAGATCGCCCCAGTGTTCAGCCGTAACCGCAGACGGTTCAGGCTTTCCCCCACCGTCAGCGTCTGGATCCAGCCGCGCTCGCGGCCGCTGCCGAAGCGCACAGCTTCGCTGCGGCAGCCATCGGGCCCGGCCACGGCGATGTGCACCAGCCCCACCGGCTTCCCGTCGCTGCCGCCGCCGGGTCCGGCGATGCCCGTCACCGCCACGGCCCAGGTGGCCCCCGTGAGGTGGCGCACCCCCTCCGCCATCGCCACGGCCACCGGGTCACTCACCGCCCCATGGCGCTCGAGCACCGCCGCCGGCACCCCCAGCACCGCCTGCTTGACGGCGTTGGCGTAGGCGATCACCCCACCGAGGAACACCTCCGACGCCCCCGGCACCGCCACCAGGGCGGCCCCGAGGCCCCCGCCGGTGCAGGACTCCGCCACCGCCAGGGTCTCGCCCCGGCGCCGCAGCGCCGCCAGCACCACCGAGGCCAGGCTGTCGCCGTCGGCGCCGAAGCAGCTGCTGCCGGTGCGGCGGCGCAGTTCCTCCTCCACCGGGGCCAGCAGGGCGGTGGCGGCGGCCGCATCGGCGGCCCGGGCCGTGACCCGCAGCTTCACCTCCCCGGCACCGGCGTAGGGGGCCACGGTGGGGTTCTCCAGGGCCAGCAGGTCGTGCACCCGCTCGGCCAGGTCGGACTCGGCTACCCCCCAGAAGCGCAGCATGCGGCTGGCGAACACCCCGCCCGCCAGGCCCGCCTGCCGCAGCCAGGGGGCCGCGGTGGCGTGCCACATGGCCCGCAGCTCGCTGGGCACACCCGGGAAGGTGAGCACGGTGAACCCCGGCACCGGGGTCCAGATCATCCCGGGCGCCGTGCCGGTGGGGTTCGGCAGCACCTGGGCCCCCCGCGGCAGCAGGGCCTGCTTGCGGTTGGAGGGGGCCACGGTGCGGCCCCGGGCCGTGATCCGGGCCTGGATCGCCGCCCAGATCTCGCCGTGCTCCACCAGGTCGGCGCCGAAGGCCGCCGCGATCGCCTCGGTGGTGAGGTCATCGGGGGTGGGCCCCAGACCGCCGGTGGTGACCAGCACCCGGCAGCGCCCCGCCGCCTGCCGCACCGCCTCGATCAGCCGCTCCCGGTTGTCGCCCACCACCTGCTGGCGGTGGTGCACCACCCCGAGGGCCGCCAGCTGTTCCGCCAGCCAGCGGGCATTGCCGTTGACGATGTTGCCCAGCAGCAGCTCGGTGCCGATGCAGAGCACCTCCACCCCGGCGTCGCCGGGGGCCCCGCTCACTTGGCCTCCTCCTGCATCTGGCGGCGGCAGACCACCAGCACGGCGATCAGCACCGCCGTGGCCAGCGCCAGCCAGAGGAAGCGCATCTCGGCGTTGGCCAGCACCAGGGCGATGGACGCCAGCCACTGGGTGAAGGCATAGATCAGGACCACGGTGCGGCGATGGCTGAAGCCGGCCCGCAGCAGGCGGTGGTGCAGGTGGCGGCGATCCGGGTAGAAGGGGGAGCGGCCGGCCCGGAGGCGGCCCATGATCACCGCCGACATGTCAGCCAGGGGCAGGGACAGGATCATCAGGGGCAGCAGCAGGCTGACGCTGGTGAGCCGCTTGGCCGGGCCGACGATGCTGATCGCCGCCAGGGCGAAGCCGAGGAAGTAGGAACCCCCATCCCCCATGAAGATGCGGGCCGGGTTGAAGTTGTGGCGCAGGAAGCCCAGACAGCTGCCGGCCAGGGCCGCCGCCAGCAGGCCGGCGGCGGGCTGGCTGAGGCTGAAGCTCACCGAGAGCAGCCCGACGGCGGCGATGCCGCTCACCCCCGCTGCCAGCCCGTCGAGGCCGTCGAGCCAGTTGATCGCGTTGGTGATTCCCACCAGCCAGACCACCGTGGCCAGCAGGCTCAGCCCCTCCGGCAGGGGCAGACCGGCGGCCGAGGTGCCCAGGCCGAAGGGCAGGTCGATGCTGCCGATGCGCACCCCCTGGTTCCACACCGCCGCGGCCACGAGCACCTGGCCGCAGAGGCGGGGCAGGGGGGGCAGGGCGAACAGGTCGTCCGCCAGGCCGATCACGAAAAAGCAGAGGGCCCCCGCCAGGGTGGTCCAGATCAGCTGGTCCTTGTCCGGCGGCAGGTCGGCGAAGCCGCCGAAGGTCCAGGTGCAGGCCAGCGAGAGGCTGAAGCCGGCCACGATGCCGATGCCGCCGAGCCGCACCATGGGGCCGGTGTGCTGCTTGCGGTCGTCGGGGG
Source organism: Cyanobium sp. Lug-B (assembly GCF_024345635.1). NCBI lineage: Bacteria > Bacillati > Cyanobacteriota > Cyanophyceae > Synechococcales > Prochlorococcaceae > Cyanobium > Cyanobium sp. Lug-B. The sequence goes on along the minus strand of NZ_JAGQBM010000052.1, from coordinate 14,218 downwards.
GGTCGACGAGCCCCCAGCGCAGACCGAGCCTCCGCACCACAGGCACGATCAGCGCCGTGAGCAGGGCCGCCGCGGTGGCCGTGAGCAGGGCCGCCGCGTTGGGGCTGTAGGCGAGGGTCACAACGGCGGGCCGGAAGAGTGCGGTCCTGAAGGCGACACGTTACGGGTGAACGGGGCCGTCAGGCGTGCTGGAGCTCACGTTGTCGTCCATAGAGGGGGAAGCGGCCACAGAGGGAGGCCACCCGTTCGCGGCAGCGCAGTTCCGCTGCGGCATCCTCCGGGTGGAGCAGCCGGTCGGCGATGACGTCGGCCACCTCGCGGAAGGCCTCGGCATCGAAGCCGCGGGTGGTGAGGGCGGCGCTGCCCAGGCGCAGGCCGCTGGTCACGAACGGCGACTCCGGGTCGAAGGGCACCGTGTTCTTGTTGGCGGTGATGTTGACGTCGCTCACCAGGCGGTCGGCCAGCTTGCCGGTCAGGCCGATGGAGCGCAGGTCGAGCAGCACCAGGTGGTTGTCGGTGCCGCCGGAGACCACGGCGATGCCCCGCTCCTGAATCCGCTCGGCCAGGGCCTGGGCATTGCGCACCACCTGCTGGCTGTAGGTGCGGAAGCTGGGCTGCAGCGCCTCACCGAAGGCCACGGCCTTGGCGGCGATGACGTGCTCCAGCGGCCCCCCCTGGGACCCCGGGAAGACGGCCTTGTCGAACTGGCGGCCGAAGGTCTCGTCGTTGCAGAGGATCAGCCCGCCCCGGGGGCCCCGCAGAGTCTTGTGGGTGGTGGTGGTGACGACGTGGCAGTGGGGCACCGGGCTGGGGTGCACGCCCGAGGCCACCAGGCCGGCGATGTGGGCCATGTCGGCCAGCAGGTAGGCCCCCACCTCGTCGGCGATGGCCCGGAAGGCGGCGAAGTCGATCGTGCGGGGGTAGGCGGAATAGCCGCAGATGATCAGCTTCGGCCGGTGCTCGAGGGCCAGCTGGCGGATGGTGTCGAAGTTGAGCTGGTGGGTCTCGGGGTCGACGCCGTAGTGGACGGCCTTGAACCACTTGCCCGACACGTTCACCGGCGAGCCGTGGGTGAGGTGGCCCCCATGGGAGAGGTCCATCCCCAGGATCGTGTCGCCGGGCTGCAGCAGGGCCAGGAACACGGCGAAGTTGGCCTGGGCGCCGCTGTGGGGCTGGACGTTGGCCCAGGCCGCACCGAAGAGCTGCTTGGCCCGCGCGATGGCCAGGTCCTCGATGATGTCGACGTGCTCGCAGCCGCCGTAGTAGCGCTTGTGGGGCAGGCCCTCGGCGTATTTGTTGGTGAGCACGGAGCCCTGGGCCTCCATCACCGCCCGGGAGGCGAAGTTCTCGCTGGCGATGAGCTCCAGGTGGGTCTGCTGACGCCGCAGCTCCTTCTCGATCAGGGCGGCGATGGCCGGATCGCCGCTGGCCAGGGGGCTGTCGATGGACGCAGCTGGGTGCGCAGGGCCGTGATCCGCTCGGTCCGCCATGGGGCTACTCGGTGAGAAACCGATCGTAGGCAAACGCCGCTGGCCTGGCCGGGCCCGGCCCACGGGCCCCGGAGGCACCCGCGGGCAGAAAAAAACCGCCCCGGGGGGCGGTGTGGGAAGGAACGCGCCTGGAGAGATTCGAACTCCCGACCCTCTGATCCGTAGTCAGATGCTCTAATCCGCTGAGCTACAAGCGCCTGCCCGGTCATTCTCACCCCACGGGGTGCCGATCCGTCAACAACGCCCCCGCCGCCCCCGGCCCGATAGGGTCCGCAGCAGAGCCCAACCACCGCCTGCGGCGGTCTTCCCCACCATGCCGATCCGCTGGTACGGCCCCGCCGATCCCGACGATCCCACCTATCGGCACTTCGAGCGGATCGTGAACCTGACCCTCCATGCCGCCCTGTTCGCCGCCGTGAACAGCGGCCTCTGGTTCGTCCAGGGCCTGCGCCACCCCTGGTCCCACCTCGGCTGGCTGACGATCGGCTGGGCCGTCCTGCTGCTGGTCCATGGCAGCGTGGTGGTGGTGCAACGCCCCGAGACCCAGCCATGACGCTTGCCGCCGCCGATCTCGAGGAACTGACCCGGGCCATCGCCGACCGGCTGTATGTGCAGGTGGCCGGCTGGCACCTCTATCTGGGCGATGCGGGCCTGGCCCAGATCCTGGCGATCGAATGCGCCGCCCGGCTCGACCAGGGCGCCGAGGTCTGCGCGCGCCAGGCGCTGGAGGCGGTGCAGGTGCCCATCGGCGGCGGGGCGACGCGCCTGCCCCTGGCCCGCCTGGTGCCCGCCGGCCAGCTGCGCGATCTCGAAGACGTGCTGCAACCCTTTTGCTGACGCCCGCGGCCAGACGCCCGTTCTACCGATAGGGTGACGCCCCACGCAGGCGGGTCGTGCTGGTCATCGAAGTCACCAATGCCCGTGACGTGGTCCGCCAGCGCATCGGCCGGCTCGGCGGGCGTCTGATCGGCAAGGTGGTCGATGCGGAGGCCCAGGTGGAGAAGGCCCTGATCCAGGAGCTGGAGAGCGCCTTCCGCGATTTCGGCATCGAGGCCCGCATCTTCTCCATCGACGGCCCCCAGATGATCGGCCGATCCCATCTGGAGATTCCGGTCCAGGTGCGCGAGGAGCGCCAGGTGCGGCTTCCCTAGGCCCGGCGGCGCACCATCCGCAGCAGCTGGCCCGCCTCGGGCACGCCGGCGAGGCTGGCCAACAGTCCGTAGAGGCCCACCGCCAGGGCGGCACAGAGGGTGTTCTGGAGCAGCAGCCCCCCCAGCCCCGGGGGCCAGGCCACCTCCAGCGACAGCCACCAGCAGGCCGCCCCGCCCGCCAGGGCGGCCAGCAGCAGCTTGCCGCTGTCGGCGGCCCAGAGCCGCAGCGGCAGGCCCCCCAGCCGGCGGCTCAGGGCCAGCAGCAGACCGGCGCAGGTGATCAGGTTCACCGCCACGGTGGCCAGCACCAGGCCGGCGGCGCCGGCGTTGAGCATGGGCAGCTGGAGCCCCCAGCCCGGCGTGGGGCCACCGGTGAAGGCCCAGCAGAACACGGCGTTGAGGCCGATGCCGGCCAGGGACCAGCGGAAGGGGGTGTTGCCGTCGCCAAGGGCATAGAAGACCCGCACCAGCACGTCGCGGCCCAGGTAGGCCGGCATGCCGATGCCGTAGGCCATCAGCAGCTGGCCCACCAGATCGGCCGCGCCGCGGTCGAAGGCGCCGCGCTGATAGATCAGGGCCACGATCGGCACCGCCAGGGCCACCATCAGCGCCCCCAAAGGCAGCATCGTGGCGTTGGAGAGCATCAGGCCCTGGCGGATCCGGGCCACCAGTTCGGGCCGGTCCTCCGGCGCCGTGAGCCGGGCGAACACCGGCAGCAGCGGCACCAGCAGCACGTTGGAGAGCAGGCCCAGGGGCGTCTGCACCAGCAGGTTGGCGTAGCCCAGGCCCGCCGCCGCCGCCGGCATCCCCGAGGCGAAGAACAGGGACACGAACACGTTGATCTGCAGCATGCCGGAGGAGAGGGTGGCCGGACCCATCACCTGCAGAACCTCCCGCACCCCCGGGTCGCGCCAGTCCCAGACCAGCTGCAGCCGGTTGAGACCCTCCTTGGCCAGGGCCGGCAGCTGGATCAGCCACTGCAGGATCGCCCCCACCGTGGTGCTGGCGGCCAGCACCACCCCGCCGATCACGGCCGTGGCGGGCAGGGTGATGGTGCTGCCCAGCTGCCACCAGAGCAGGCCGATGCCGCCGATGACGGCGACGCTGGAGAGCAGGGGACTCACCGAGGGCAGCCAGAACACGTCAGCGGCGTTGAGGGCGCCGAAGCCGAGGCCGATCAGACCGGCGAACAGGGCCATCGGCGCCATCCAGCGCAACTGCAGCACGGCCAGGGCATGGCGCTCGGCGTCCAGGCCAGGCCCCACCAGATCGATGAGCGGATCGGCGGCCACCAGCAGCAGCAGGGTGACGACAATCAGCCCCGCCCCCACCAGGGTGTTGATGCTGGCCAGCACGTGGGCGCCCTCGTGGCGCGGCCGCCGGGCCAGCACGCTGACCATGGCGCTGTGGAACGGGCCGTTGATGCCGCCGAGCAGGATCAGCAGGAAACCCGGCAGCACATAGGCGTAGTTGTAGGCGTCGTAGGCCGCGCCCACACCGAAGGCCGCGGCGATCACCTGCTGGCGCAGCAGGCCGGCCACCTTGCTCAGGGCCGTGGCCGCCCCCACGATCAGGGCGATGCGGCGCAGGGATCGGGCCATGGCGGCGGGGCACTGCCCATCGGAACGCACGGCAGTATGGCCGGCTCCCCCCGGGCACCCGACCCCATGGCCCCAGCGACCGATGCCGTGCCCGTGCTGTCCACCGGTCCGCTGGTGGAGGGGGTGCTGCTGAAGCGCTACAAGCGCTTCCTGGCCGACGTGGAACTGGACGATGGCCGCACAGTGACGGCCCACTGCCCCAACACCGGGCCGATGACCGGGGTGCTGCGGCCGGGCGGACGGGTCCGCCTGCGCCACGACCCCTCACCCAGCCGCAAGCTGGCCTGGACCTGGGAGCAGGCCGAAGTGCCCGGCCACGACGGCAACCCGGTCTGGGTGGGGGTCAACACGGCCCTGCCCAACCGGCTGGTGCGGGCCACGATCGAGGCAGGCTGCCTGGAGCCTTGGCTGGGCCCCATCGGCAGCATCCGTGCCGAAGTGCCCTACGGCGAGGGGCGCCGCAGCCGGATCGACCTGCTGCTGACACCGGCGGAGGGCGCCGCCGACCCGCGGCCGATCTACGTGGAGGTGAAGAACACCACCTGGAGCGACGGCGACCTGGCCCTGTTCCCGGACACGGTCACCGAACGGGGCCAGAAGCACCTGGTGGAGCTCACCGCCCTGGTGCCCGGGGCCCGGGCAGTGCTGGTGCCATGCCTGAGCCGCGGCGACGTGACGCGCTTCGCGCCGGGGGACAGCGCCGACCCCCGCTACGGGGAACTGTTCCGGGCCGCCGCGGCGGCCGGGGTGGAGGTGCTGCCCTGCCGCTTCAGCTTTGATGCCGCGGCCGTGACCTGGCTGGGCCTGGCCGCTCAGGCCTGGTGATGGTGGTAGTGGGTGCCGCGATAGATGAGGTCGAGGGCCCCATCCACCGGGGACGGCTGGTGCCGCAGCGGCGCGTCGTAGTGATGACCGCGGTAGACGTGGTCGATCGGGGCGGGCGAGGGGAGCTCGTCGTGGGTGTGGTCGTAGCGGAGACCGCGGTAGCAGAGGGCGGAACGGGCCATGGGGACAAAGGCGGAGACGGGGAGACCGCTGGGGCTTCCCTGATGCATTTCTAGCGCCTCTGCACTGTCCATTCTGAACATTTCTAGGATTTCTTTGCATCCTTTAAGGATTGGCCCTGTCCCGGCCTGCCGGAGGGCGCGGCGGCCTCCGGTTGATTTGGTAGCGAATCAGACATTGGAACGGGTGTCCGTCATGGATAGTCGGAGCTTGTTGATGCCTACTCCGGCGTCAGAAGTCGAACGTTCTCTTCACCACGTTCCCATGATCGATTCAAGTCACCCGCACAAGGTTCGACCGCCGAGAAGTCTCAGCGAGGCCAGCCTGCTGGAGGCCCCGGCCCTGTTAATGCGCAAGGTACGTGGTCTCTCCTCCCGGACCGGCCTCACCTGGTTCGCCTGTGTGCCTCTGGCCCTGTTCATCCTGGGCGTGTTCAACCTGTCGGCCCACGCGGCCGAACTGCCCGAGCTCACTCCCGCCTTCCTGATCAACAACCTCTGGCTGTCCATCGCAGCCTTCCTGGTGATCTTCATGAACGCCGGCTTCGCCATGGTGGAAGCCGGGCTCTGCCGCCAGAAGAACGCCGTCAACATCCTGGCCAAGAACCTGATCGTCTTCGCCCTGGCCGCCACGGCGTACTGGTTCATCGGCTACAAGATCATGTACAACGCCTCCTGGGTCATCCCAGGGGTCTTCAAGTTCGGCGGGTTCTTCTTTGATCCCACCGTCACCGCCGAGATGGTGACCGAAGGCAAGCTCGTTCCCAGCGTCGACTTCCTCTTCCAGGTGGCCTTCGCCGGCACCGCCGCCACGATCGTCTCCGGTCTGGTGGCCGAACGCATCAAGTTCAACGAGTTCGTCATCTTCTCCCTGGTGCTGGTCGGCGTTCTTTACCCGATCGCCGGTTCCTGGCAGTGGAACGTGGGTGAAGGCTGGCTCAACAAACTCGGCTTCATCGACTTCGCCGGATCCACCGTGGTCCACACCGTCGGCGCCTGGGCCGGCCTTGTGGGCGCCATGATCCTCGGCCCCCGCATCGGCAAATACATCGACGGCAAGCCCCAGGCCATCCCTGGCCACAACCTGGCCATCGCCACCCTCGGCTGCCTGATCCTCTGGCTCGGCTGGTACGGCTTCAACCCCGGCTCCGTCCTGGCGATGAATGAGCTTGTGCCCTACATCGCCGTCACCACCACCCTGGGCGCCGCCGGCGGCGGCATCGCCGGCACCCTGTTCTCCCAGATCCACTCCGGCAAGCCGGACCTCACGATGACCATCAACGGCATCCTGGCGGGCCTGGTGGCTGTCACCGCCGGTTGCGACGGCTTCCCGATGTGGGCCGCCTGGGTCGTGGGCTTCATCGGCGGCGCCATCGTCGTCTACGCCGTCAGCTTCGTCGATTCGATCGGCATCGACGACCCCGTGGGTGCCTTCTCCGTCCACGGCATCGGCGGCATCTGGGGCACCCTCGCGGTGGGCCTGTTCAACGCCGACAAGGGTCTGCTGCTCGGCGGGGGCTTCAGCCAGCTCGGCATCCAGATCCTGGGGTCCTTCGTCTTCTCCATCTTCACGATCATCACCGCCTGGATCGTGTGGAGCGTGCTCGGTGCGGTCTCCGGCGGCATCCGCGTCGAAGAGCATGAGGAGGTGCAGGGTCTCGACATCGGCGAGCACGGCATGGAGGCCTATCCCGACTTCGTCGCCTCCACCAACTGACTCCCGGGGCCTGCTCCCCCAACCGACCGCGGCTCACGCCGCGGTTTTTTTTCGCCCGTCCCACCGCCGACCCCCATAGAGTCGGCACAACCCGGTACCTGCCTGTGGACACCCGTGCCTTCAAGCGCTCCCTCCACCACTCGGATCGCTACAACCGCCGCGGCTTCGGCCTGGGCGACGAGGTCGCGGGCAGCCTCGAGCAGGCCTACCAGAGCAACCTGATCGCCAGCCTGCGGGAGAACGGCCACGTCCTGCAGCGCGGACGGCTCAAGATCCGCCTGGCGGAGGCCTTCGGCTTCTGCTGGGGCGTGGAGCGGGCGGTGGCGATGGCCTACGAAACGCGCCGCCACTACCCCAGCGAGCGGATCTGGATCACCAACGAGATCATCCACAACCCCTCGGTCAACGCCCATCTGCGCCAGATGGACGTCCGCTTCATCCCGGTCGACGACGACGTCAAGGACTTCTCCGAGGTGGGCACCGGGGATGTGGTGATCCTGCCGGCCTTCGGCGCCACCGTGCAGGAGATGCAGCTGCTCAACGAGCGGGGCTGCCACATCGTCGACACCACCTGCCCCTGGGTCTCGAAGGTGTGGAACACCGTCGAGAAGCACAAGAAGCATGCCTTCACCTCGATCATCCACGGCAAGGTGAAGCACGAGGAGACCCTGGCCACGAGTTCCTTCGCCGGCACTTACCTGGTGGTGCTCGACCTGGCCGAGGCCCGCATGGTCAGCGACTTCATCCTCGAGCGGGGCCAGGGGGCCACCGATCGCGAGGCCTTCATGAGCCATTTCGCCAACGCCTGCTCCCCCGGCTTCGATCCCGACCGGGATCTGGTGCGGGTGGGCGTCGCCAACCAGACCACCATGCTCAAGAGCGAGACCGAGGAGATCGGCCGCCTGTTCGAGCGCACCATGATGCAGCGCTACGGCCCCGCCGAGCTCGACGAGCACTTCCTCGCCTTCAACACCATCTGCGATGCCACCCAGGAGCGCCAGGACGCCATGTTCGCCCTGGTGGACGAGCCCCTCGACCTGATGGTGGTCATCGGCGGCTACAACTCCTCCAACACCACCCACCTGCAGGAGATCGCCGTCAGCCGCGGCATCCGCTCCTTCCACATCGACACCCCCGAGCGCATCGGGCCGGGCAACCGCATCGAGCACAAGCCCCTGGGCGGTGAGCTCGAGATCCTGGAGCCCTTCCTGCCAGAGGGGCCGGTGCGGGTGGGCATCACCTCCGGCGCCTCCACCCCGGACCGGGTCGTGGAGGACGTGATCGAACGCCTGGTGGGCCTCAGCGAGGAGTGAACCCCCACCCCGGACCGGCAACGGCGCGGGTCCGGGCCGATCGGGTGGCTTTACATTCACGAAAGGTTTTCCTCCCCCCAGGGCCGCCCGGGAGATCAGAACCCCCGTCCTTTCTGGCCGTTCCCCTCTGACCCACCGCACGCCCCAGACCACGATGGCGGCAGGCTCCTCCCTGCACCAGGGTCCCGACGACACCGGGGCCACCCCCAGCGAGCCGCTGCGCGACAGGGCGGACCCTGCCATCCGCCGCTACGCCAGCGCCTTCGCCGACCTGATGGAGATGCGGGCTCCGGCCACCGTGGTGGGCGCCTACCTCGACCGCCATGAGGGCTGGTTCCGCCGTTGTGCCGCCCCGATGACGGTGGAGCCCATCGGCAGCCAGGGGTATGTGCTGACCCTCGGCCGCTTCGGCAACTTCGGCTTCGAAGTGGAGCCCACCATCGGCCTCGAACTGCTCCCCCAGGCCGCCGGGGTCTACCGCATCGTCACCGTGCCCCTGCCGGACTCCGACGCGGCCCTGAGGGGGCTCTACGACGTCGAGTTCGCGGCCTCCCTGCGCCTCGACGAGGCCAGCGGTTCCGAGGTCTCCCATGAGGAGGTGGACGGGGTGATGCTGCACACCCTGGTGCGCTGGCAGCTCGACCTGGCGGTCTGGCTGCGTCTGCCCGGCATGCTCTCCCTGCTGCCGGAGCATCTGATCCAGAGCAGCGGCGACCATCTGCTGCGTCAGATCGTGCGGCAGATCTCCCGCCGCCTCACCTGGAAGGTGCAGGAGGACTTCCATGCCAGCCACGGCATCCCCTGCCCGCCGCGGCGCCGGGCCCAGTTCTGAGCCGCCCTCCCTGAGTGAGCGGAGCTGAGGGGGCGGGGGCTCAGGGAGCGGGGGCGGTGAGGATCTTGTTGACGATCTGCATGCCGCTGACGGCCTGCCAAAGGAACAGGGTCATCAGGGTCATGTTGAGTCCCACGTGCACCTTGCGGGCAATCAGGTTGCCGGCCTGCATCAGGGGCGAGAGGGAGGCCGCCAGGGCGATCAGCGAGAGCATGCCGAGCCCCACCAGCAGGTGCGGGCTGACGAACAACTTGCCGTTGTTGATGTAGGTGACCGCCATGCCGCCGATGCAGCCCAGCACCATCAGCGCCAGAACGAGGCTGCCGAACTGGAAATGGCGTTTGGCGAACTGCCCCTTGATCAGCTCCTTGCGGTCCTCGGCGGTGGCTGTGCGGGTCTTCTTGGCCTTGATCCCCAGGACCATGGCGTAGCCGGCCAGACCCAGCAGCACCCACATCAGCACGGGGTGGGCGAAGTTGAGGGCGAAGGCGATCGAAGCGGGAAGGGCGGCGAACATGACGCGTTGGAACTCCACCGGGCCAGGGCCGGCTGCGAGTGCATCGAAGTTACAACTTCTCCGTGCCCTCAGTGCAGAAAGTGACGACGGCCGGTGATCACCATCACCATGTCGTTGGCGTTGCAGGCGGCGATCGAATCGGCGTCGCGCTTGCTGCCGCCGGGTTGAATCACCGCCCGGATGCCGTGCTCCGCCGCCAGCAGCACGGTGTCATCGAAGGGGAAGAAGCCGTCGCTGGCCAGCACGGCCCCCCGGGCGGCCTCACCGGCCGCCTCCAGGGCCAGCCGGGCCGAGCCCACCCGGTTCATCTGGCCCGCCCCGACCCCGAGCGTGCGGCCCTCCCGGGCCACCAGGATGGCATTGGAGCGCACATGGCGCACCACCTGCCAGGCGAAGCGCAGATCCCGCCATTCCTGGGCGCTGGGCTGGCGCTCGCTCACCACCTCCCAGCTGTCGGGATCGGCGGGGCCGTCATCGGCCTGCTGGGCCAGCACCCCCCCCAGCACGCTGCGCAGCTGCAGGGCTCCGGCGGCCCCGGCCACGGCGGCGGGGTCGAGCTCCAGCAGGCGCAGGTTGGCTTTCGCCGCCAGCCTCTGGCGGGCCTCTTCGGCGAAGGACGGCGCCACCACGCATTCCAGGAACAGCCCCGCCAGGTGCTCGGCGGCCGCCAGATCCACCGGCCCGTTGAGGGCGACGATGCCCCCGAAGGCGGAGACCCGGTCGGCATCGAGGGCCCGCAGCAGGGCGTCGGCGGTATCGGCGCCGATGGCGACGCCACAGGGGTTGGTGTGCTTGATCACCACCGCCGCTGGCTCGGCGCCGGGGCCATAGCCGAAGGCCGCCACCGTGGTGAGGGCCGCCTCCAGGTCGATCAGGTTGTTGTAGCTGAGCTCCTTGCCCTGGAGCTGGCGGGCCGCCCCCCAGCCCACGCCCGACTCGCCGAACCAGCGGGCCCCCTGGTGGGGGTTCTCGCCGTAACGGAGCACCTGCCGCAGGGGCAGCTCCAGCCGCAGGGGCTGCCCCGGCCCGTCGGCCAGGCGCCCGTCGATCCAGGCGGCGATGGCGGCGTCGTAGGCGGCGGTGTGGGCGAAGGCCGCCAGGGCCAGCCGGCGCCGCAGGGTGGCGTCGACCTGGCCGGCCGCCAGGGCCTCCAGGAAGTCCGGGTACTGGTCGGGATCGGTGAGCACCGCCACATCGGCGTGGTTCTTGGCGGCGGCCCGCACCATGGCCGGGCCGCCGATGTCGATGGTCTCGATGGCCGTCTCCCAGCTCACGGCGGGGTCGGCCACGGTGGCGCGGAAGGGATAGAGATTGACCACCACCACATCGATCGTGGTGATCCCCTGGGCCTCGAGGTCAGCCTGGTGGGACGGGTCATCCCGGCGGGCCAGGATGCCGCCGTGGATGCGGGGATGGAGGGTCTTGACCCGGCCGCCGAGGATCTCCGGGGCGCCGGTGTGCTCCGCCACCTTGGTCACCGGCAGGCCGGCGGCGGCCAGGGCCGCGGCCGTGCCGCCACTGGAGAGCAGCCCATAGCCCTGAGCCAGCAGCCCCTCCGCCAGCGGCACCAGGTCCCGCTTGTCGGACACGCTCAGAAGGGCCGTGGGAGCCATGACGGCGGAAAGGGCGGGGGAGGAGCCAACCTACGCAGCAATCGCCGACCCCCACCGTGCCCACGGATCCCCTCGCCGACCTGCCGCCCGGCGAAGACGACAGCACCGCCCTGTTCGCCGGCCCGCGCCAGGCCGCCAGCCGGCTGGTGCTGCTGCACGGCTGGGGGGCCGATGCCGATGACCTGCTCGATCTGGGGCCGGTGCTGCTGGGCGCCGATCCGGCCAGCATCGGCCTGAGCGTGGTGGCCCTGCGGGCCCCCCTGCCCCATCCGGCCGGCCTGGGCCGCCAGTGGTACGACCTGCAGCAGCCCGAGTGGCCCCAGCTGCCCGAAGCCCGTCGGGCCCTGCGCCAGCGGCTGCTGGCCCTGGGCACGTCGGTGCCGCTCGAGCACACCTGTCTGCTGGGGTTCTCCCAGGGGGCGGCCATGGCCATCGACGTGGCCACCGGCGGCGGCCCGGACGACGGCGATCCCCTGCCGTTGGCGGGGCTCGTGGCCTGCAGCGGCTACCCCCATCCCGACTGGCAGCCACAGACACCACGCACGGCGATCCTGCTCACCCATGGCGAGCAGGATCCGGTGGTGCCGTTCGCGGCCAGTGTGGCTCTGGAGCGATCGCTCGCCGAGGCCGGGGGATCGGTGCAACGGATCGCCTTCCCAGGCGGTCACAGCATCGATGCCGAGCTGATCGCCCCGATGCGGGAGTTCCTGGTCAGGGGCTGGCAGGGACGCTGACCAGAAGCCGCCGGGAGGGAATCAGACGAAGGCGTACTCGTACTCCTCCATCTCCTCCCAGTCGTCGGAGGCGAGGGACTCGAGGCCCTCGAAGAGCACCTCCTCGCCGATGGTGTCGACGATCAGGCGCAGGGACGGGAACAGGAAGTGGTTCTCTTCGGCGTACTGGGCGCTGAACAGGCCCTTCTCCCCCCAGAAGAAGCGGTCGGTGGTGTGCTCGTTGCGGCGCACGTTGAGGATCGCCGGAGCCGTCAGCTCCGTTTCGGCGATGTAGCGGCGGGCTGCCGTCACCGGTTTGTGGGAGCCGGTTTCGAGGTTGAAGGTCGGGACATGGGCGAGGACCCGCTGACCTGCGAGACGACGGCGACTGATCCGCTTGCGCTTCTTGGACATGGCATGGATCCCGGTGAAGGGAGACCGAAAGGTGGAGTTGGGGGGGGGGGCTGCAGACGCGCGACGGCGGCGGGGGCCGGCGACGAACGAAAGGGAGGACCGACCACCCAGAGGTGGCGGGTCCACGTCCATACGACTGTCGACCTGGGGCTGGTCGGAGAGGATCACCGTCAGTAACGCCGGCCGGCTCCCGGAGGAGGTCATGGCCAGGACAGAGGCGGTGCGCAGCTGCCTCTGCTGTAGCCTTGGTTGCGGGCAAAGCGCAACGCTGGCCGTTACGACTGCAACTTTCCGCCCGTCCGAGGACCGCGAAGTAGTGGTCGTTACCAAGATCTTAAAACTTTTTTTGCGTTTCGACACGCCTTTCCTGAAAAATTTCCGGACGGATCCGGTCCGCAGCCGGTGATGCCTGTCTCGGAACGGTTTCTGGCCCTGGTGGGGTTCCAGCTGGGACAGTTCATCGACTGCCCCGAGGTCCGCTCCCTGGTGGTCTACGTCACCCAGCAGGGGGAAACGGGCCAGCCCACCCTGCTGCCGGTCGGCCACTGGCCCCCGGACGAGCGGGCCCTGCCGGCGGTGGACAGCGTCAGCCGCCTGCGCGTGCCGGCGGAGCCGCGGCGCTGGCTGCCCCTGCGGGACGGCCAGCGCCTGCTCGGTGCCCTGCAGGTGGAGGCCGCCCGCAACCCCTGGCCGGAGCCGCTGGCCCAGCGGCTCCAGGCCGTGGCCCTGGCCCTCACCGAGGCCCTGCGGCTGGATCTGGAGGGCGGGGAGCTGCGGCAGCGACTCGCGGAGCGCGAAGAGCAGCTGGGCCTGCTGCTGCACCAGCTGCGCAACCCGCTCACGGCCCTGCGCACCTTCGGCCAGCTGCTGCTGCGGCGCCTCGGGCCCGACCACAACGACCGTTCCCTGGTGCAGGGCCTGCTGGCCGAGGAGCGCCAGATCAACCGTTATGTCGAAGCCATCAGCGCCCTGGTCCATCCGGAGGGACGGCTCGCCGCCCCCGTCTCCCCCCAGCCCCTGCTGCTGCCGCCCCTGCTGAGCGGCCCCGAGGGCCAGCCCCTGGCCGGACCGCTCGAGCCGCTGCTGCAGCGGGCGGCCGCCACCGCGACCCTGCAGGGGCGCGAGTGGCACGGTCCCCTGACCCTGCCGGACTGGAGCGGCGACAGTGGAGCCGTGGCGGAGATCCTGGCCAACCTGCTGGAGAACGCCTTCCGCTACAGCCCCCCGGGCGCCGCCGTGGGCCTGCACTGGACCAGCGACGCCGGGGGGCTTCAGCTCACGGTCTGGGACGGGGGGCCGGCCATTGCCGGCGACGAACGGGAGGCGATCTTCGGGCGGGGGGTGCGGGGAACCCGGGGGCAGGACCTGCCCGGCACCGGCCTGGGCCTGGCCCTCGGCCGTGATCTGGCCCGCAGCCTGGGGGGCGAGCTGGCGCTCGTGGTGCCGCCCCGGAAGCTGGATGGGGCGCTGCCGGAGCAGGGCAACGCCTTCCGGCTCAGCCTGCCCAGGCCGTCAGCACCGCGGCAATGAACAGCAGCCCCAGCGATTCGCTCCACTCCACGCAGGCCCCGTAGCTGTCGCCGCTGTGGCCGCCGAGGCGCCGGCCCAGGACCAGGGGCACCACCAGGGCCGGAATCAGGGCCACCACTCCGGCGGGCACGGGCCAGGCCGCCAGGCCCGGCCAGGGCAGCAGCAGCAGGGGCGGCAGCAGCAGCAGGGCGGGCCGCACTTCCACCGCCAGGCCGGCCCCGTGGTCGCGATGGAACCTGGCGCTGCCGCCCGGCCGCAGGTAGGGGAACCAGGCCATGGCGGGCAGGGGCGCCACCCGCCCGCCGACCGCGGCCCACACCAGC
>NZ_JAGQBM010000051.1:0-24462 GCF_024345635.1 Cyanobium sp. Lug-B | reverse complement strand
GCCGCGTCCCTGGCCCGGCTGCCGCCCCGCTGGCGCGACAGCGCCCCGGTGCTGGCCCGGCGGATCCCGGAGGCCGAACCCACCGGGGACGGCCCCCATCCCGCCACCGACGCCGCTGCCCTGAAGCTGCTGCGCCGCTGGCCCCTCGACCCCGCCAGCCGCACGCTGCAGTGGGATCTCGTGCGGGAGCGGCTGCTGGCCGGCCGCTGGCGGGCGGCCCTGGCGCTGCTGGAGGCCATCCCGACTGAGGAGCTGCCGCCGCCCCTGGCCGCCCGCCAGGGCTTCTGGATCGGCTTCATTCAGCAACAGCTCGGCGACGGCGCCGCCGCCAGGGCCACCTGGGAGGCGCTGCTGCGGCGCCATCCCGGCGGCTACTACGGCTGGCGCGCCGCGGTGCGCCTGGGCCAGGGGGATCTGCAGTTGAGCGCCGGGCCCCACCTCCCGGCTGGTGCCGACGGCCCGGGAGGGGTCAGCGGCTGGCGGCCCCTGGCCAGCGGCGATGCGACCCTCGATCGGCTCTGGCGGCTGGACCAGCGCACCGAGGCCTGGGAGACCTGGCGCCACCGCCGCGGGCGCCGGGCGCCGGAGGGCAGCCGGGAGTTGCTGCTGGAGGGGCGGCTGCGCCAGGGGGTCGGCGACGACTGGACCGGCTTCGGCCTGCTGGAGCAGGCCAGCCTGAAACTGGACGGCAACCAGTGCGCCCTGGAGCGCGAGCTGGAGCGCAGCCTGCATCCGCTGCGGTTCGAGGCGGCCTTCCGGGCGGCCGCCAACCAGGGCGGGCTGCCGATGGAGCTGCTGCTGGGGGTGGCCAAGCAGGAGTCGCGCTTCACCCCGGCGGTGCGCTCGCCGGTGGGGGCCACGGGCCTGATGCAGCTGATGCCGGAGACCGCCGCCGAGCTGGCCGGCGGGCCGGTGCCGGAGTCGGTGCTGGAGGACCCGGCCGGCAACGCCAGCCTCGGCAGCCGCTACCTGGCGAACATGCTGCGCCAGTGGGACGGCGACCCCCTGCTGGCGGTGGCCAGCTACAACGCCGGGCCCGGCGCCGTGGCCGGCTGGGTGAACCCCCAGCTGCGCAGCGACCCGGAGCTGTGGGTGGAGGCGATCCCCTATCCCGAAACCCGCCTGTACGTGAAGAAGGTGCTGGGCAACGTCTGGAGCTACCAGCAGGGCAGCGAACCGGGCTGCTGATTCAGCGCACCAGCAGGCGGCCGAAGTTGGCGCCGCCGAGCACCAGCAGGGTGAGCACCCCGGCCAGCACCAGCGGCGGCGGCACCACCCGCACCCGCAGCAGGTCGAGCCGGGCCAGCAGCACCGCCGAGCCCATGATCAGCACGTTGGCCAGCACGTTGAGGTGCAGCAGGTAGAGGCCGCCGACGGTGACCAGCAGCAGGGTGACCACCAGGCTCACCACCCGGCTGGCCGCCATCACGATCGACAGCTGCCGGATCACCAGGTCGGGCATGGTGCAGACGAACACGATCAACATGGCCTGCAGGCACTCCGCCGACCAGACCAGGGTGGTGAGCTCCTGCATCCGGGTGCCGCCGGTCTCCAGGGCATGGCTCCAGTGCATCCCCTGGTAAGTGCTCACCCCCATCAGCACCAGCAGCATCGGGGCCTGGATCGGCAGCAGCATCAGCCGGACGACCTCCTTCATGGCTCCAGCACCAGGGTGATGGCCTCCAGCGGGCAGCTGGGGATGCACTGCTCGCAGACCAGGCAGCGGGAGGCCTCGAAGTGGAGCCGCTGGCTGGCCGGGGTGTAGTGGAGGGCGCCGCTGGGGCAGACGCTGGAGCAGATGCCGCAGTCGACACAGCGCTCCGGATCGATGCGGATCTCACCGGGGGCGCGGTTGAGCCCCAGCCCCTGGCTCTCCAGCCAGTCCTCGGCGGCATCGAGCTCGTCGATGTCGCCGGAGAGCTCCACCACCATGGTGCCGCTCTGGTTGGGGGCGATCTGGGCCCGCAGGATCTTGGCGGCGATGTCGAAGTCGACCGCCAGGCGGTAGGTGATCGGCTGGTGCACCGCCTCGGAGGGGAAGTGGAGAGTGAGGCGCCGTTTCACCGCTCCAGGCCGGGAAAGCTGACGCTAGCAACGATGTCCGGAGCCAGCCTCCGGGCCCGCGGGATGGGCGACGCCCGGCGGGAGGGCCGACGCTGACGGTGGGTCGACGCTGCCAGAGTGGGCGCCGTTCCGTGTCGCCGCCGCCCATGGCCCCGTCGGGCAGTTCCCCCCCCTCCAGCCTCGGCCGCACCGAGCGCATGGTGCTGGCGGCCGTGGCGGCCGTGCTGGTGGTGCTGATGGTGTGGCTGCGGGGCGGCCTGCACCCGGAAGCGCCCCTGGAGCGCCTCGCCCGCCAGTCGCCCGAGTTCAGCGTGGCCCTGGCCGATGGGCGACCCACCCTGGTGGAGTTCTACGCCGACTGGTGCGAGGCTTGCCGTTCGATGGCCCCGGCGATGGAGCGGATCGAGCGCCAGCAGCGGGGCCGGATGGATGTGGTGCTGCTCAACGTCGACAACCCCCGCTGGCAGCCGGAGCTGGAGCGCTACGACGTCAACGGCATCCCCCAGCTGGAGTTCTTCGACGCCGCCGGCGCCCCCGTGGGGCGCTCGATCGGCGCCCGCAGCGGCCCCGAGCTCGAGGCCCTCACCACCGCCCTGGTCGACGGCACGCCCCTGCCCCTGCTGGCGGGGGTGGGGGCGGTGAGCAGCCTGCCGGAGGCGGCCGGGACCGAGGGCACAGCTCCCCCGGCCGCCGCCCTGCCCACCCAGGCCGGTCCCCGCAGCCACGGCTGATCGGCCGCCACCACGCTCCTCTCCCCCGCACCCCCGCCCATGGATCCCCGCTTCCGGGTCGCGCTGATCGCCGCCACGCCGAACCCGCAGCAGTGCGTCTACGCCGGGATGCACCAGGACTACAGCGAAGGGTTCGTGGCCGCCGACCAGGCCGAGTGGCCCGATGAGCGCAAGGCCGGGGAGATCTGCGTCAAGCGGCTGCTGGCCGGCGAGCGCGGCCACTACGGCCCCCTGGAGCACGCCCAGATCGTGCTCAACGTGGGCTGGTTCCCCCATTCGGTGATGCAGCAGGCCCGCACCCACCGGGTGGGGGTGAGCTTCGACGTGCAGTCGATGCGCTACACGGGCGACCGCATCCGCCGGGCCGCCAACGGCGAGCTCGACCTGGAGGAGGTGTTCTACCTGCGGCCGGTGGGGCCCTACAGCGACCGCCAGGGCAAGAAGTATCTGTACGACGAAGGCCAGCGGGCCATCGATCTCGAGCTCTGCCGGGCGGCGGCGGCGCGCTACCGCGACCTGCTCGATGCGGGCTTCGCCGAGGAGCACGCCCGCGGCATCCTGCCCTTCGACTACCGCCAGCACTTCGTGGTCAGCTTCACCCTGCGGGCGTTCCTGCACTTCCTCGACCTGCGGGCCAAGCTCGATGCCCAGCAGGAGATCCGCGAACTCTGCGACCTGATGTGGCCCCACCTGCAGCAGTGGGTGCCGGAATTCGCCGACTGGTACGAGAAGAGCCGGCTGCACAAGGCCAGGCTGGCGCCCTGAGGGCGGTGGTGAAACGCCTCCCCTGGGCCCTCGCCGCCGCCCTCTCCCTGGCCCTGGGCCTGGGTGCGCCGGGCGCGGCGACCGCGGAACCGGTGCTGCGGGTGGGCCTGGTGGACGGCTCGCCGCCCTGCAGCTACCGGGAGGCGGGGGTCTGGCGGGGGCTGGCCGTTGACCTGTGGAACCGGGTGGCCACGCTGGAGGAAATCCCCTACGTGGTCTCCCAGTGGCCCTCGGTGCGGCAGATGCTGGAGGCCAGCCGCGAGGGCCGGCTGGATGTGGCGGTGGGCTGCATCAACGTCTCACCCGACCGGCTGCGGCGCTACCGCTTCAGCCTCCCCTTCCAGGAGGACGGCCTGGCGGTGATGGTGGTCAAGAGCCGGCTGGATCTGGGGCGCTCCTTCCTGAGCGCCCTGCTGACGCCGACGCTGCTGCAGCTGCTGGGCAGCTACCTGCTGGCGATCGCCGTGCTCACCGGCATCACCCTGCGCCTGGAGGTCCACCACCATCCCGCGAGGGACGGCCGGCGAAACTCCCTGCGCCACGTCAGCAAGGTGTTCCAGGTGCTGGCCACCGGTCCGGGCAGCAACACGATCGTGACCACCACCCGCGGCAACGGGGTCGTGATCCTGGCCTACCTGGTGCGGATCGTCTCGGCATCGCTGCTGGTGGGCTACCTCACCGTCAACGTGGCCGGGGAGATCCAGGGCAGGGCCAGCGGCGACATCCGCTCGCCGGCGGATCTGCGCGGCCTGCGGGTGGGGGTGCGCAGCGGCACCGTCAGCGAGTCGCTGCTGAAGGAACTCAACGCCACCAGCACCGGGCCGAAGGCGACGATCGTGCCGCTGGCCAGCATCGGCGAGGGGGGAGCTCTGCTGGCCGAACGCCGGATCGACGCGCTGCTGGGGGACAACCTGCAGCTCAGCTACCTGCTGCTCCAGGAGGAGGCCAAGGGCTTCCTGCCCAGCCTGGCGCTGGAGGGGATCCGGCCCGAGTCCCAGGCCTTCGCCTACGCGCCGGCGCTGCCGGAGGCCACCGCCAACCGCATCGACCAGGCGATCAGCGCCCTCAAGCGCAGCGGCGTGGTCAGCGAGCTGCGCCAGCAGGCGACGACCCGGGGGAATCCCCAGGCGCGCTGACGGCGGCGCTCCACCAGCGCTCCACCACCTCGGGGCTGCCGTACCAGCGGGGGCCGAAGGCGCCGCCATGGGCCACCCCCGGCAGCACCAGGGGGGTGGAGCCCACCAGCAGGGCCGAGGCCACGGGCACCAGGCCGTCGCCCCGGTCGTCGGGATCGCCGCTGCTGTTGCGGTAGGCGGTGGGGGCCAGGCGCCGCGCCATGGGGGAGGCCTCCTGCAGATCCAGATCCCCGGCCACCGAGACGTAGCGCACCCGATCGGCGAAAGGGGAACCGGGCAGGCGCTCCGCCACCATCTGCCGCAGCACCGTGGCCTTGAGGGCGGTGTGGGGGCTGCCCAGCATCACCAGGGTGTCGGCCAAGGCCTTGCCGTCGTAGCGGCGGCCCTGAAACGGGGCGTCATCCAGGAACAGCCGCAGCATGATGCCGCCGGAGCTGTGGCCGATCAGGGTCACCTTGCCCGTGGGGGAGCGGCGGGCCAGTTCGGCGGCAGCGGCCCGCACCCGATCGAGGATCCCGGCCCAGGCGAAGGCGAAGACGGTGAGCAGCCACTCGGGTTTGCCCACGGGCACCAGCCGCACCGGCTGGCCACTGAGCTGCTCCAGCCGCGCCACCATCGGGGCATAGGCCTCGGGGCTGATCAGGAAGCCCCCGAGGATCAGGATCGGCTGGCGGGTCATGGGCGCTGGCTGGCGTGGCTCTGCAGCTGAATACAAGCAAGGAAGTGATCCCGCACCCGGATCGCTTCAGCCATGGCGGTGGTGGGGACGGGAACGATCAGGTTGTTGCAGGAGGGGGCGCCGCCGTCACCCCGGATGCCGGCGTAGAGGTAGAGGCAGCAAGGGTGCTCACCACCCAGACTGGCCTGGGTCACGGTCCAGTCGCCGCCCCAGTGACGCACGCGGCCATCCACCACGGCGGTGCGGTTGAACAGCTCCACCTGATCGCCGACCAGCAGGGCGGCGGGACTGGCAATCACCCGGAGACCGCGGGCGGGGATCCTGGAGGGCACCGCAATCTGATTGCTGCTGAAGCTGCGATTCAGGGCGACGAACTGCTGCCAGAGGTCGGGGTCGATGTGCCAGCGCCCGATGACCTCCCGGCCCTGCAGCAGGGCCCGTTCCGCCGCGCAGGCGGCCCTCGCCCACAGGAAGGTCAGCGTGCCGATGAGGAGGCCGAGCCAGCCAACGCCACCAAGGGCCAGCTGGAGGGGCAGGAAACGGGGCTGATCCGGCAGCACGAAGGCAGCGGTCAGACAGCCGAGGCCCGCCACCACGGCCATGGCTGCGCGCAGGATCTGGCGGCGAGGGCGGCGCACCGATGCGGCCTAGCCGCGGCGGGCCGCTTCGATGGCGGCGATGTCGATCTTGCCCATCTGCATCATCGCTTCGAAGGCGCGCCGGGCCGCGGCCCGGTCGGGATCGGCGATGGCGGCGGTGAGGGCGCGCGGGGTGATCTGCCACGACAGTCCCCATTTGTCCTTGCACCAGCCGCAGTCGCTCTCCTCGCCGCCGTTGGCCACGATCGCGTCCCAGAGCCGATCGGTCTCGGCCTGGTCGTCGGTGGCGATCTGGAACGAAAAGGCCTCGCTGTGCTTGAACTGCGGGCCACCATTCAGGCCCAGGCAGGGGATGCCGGCCACGGTGAACAGGACCGTCAGAACATCACCCTGCTGGCCGGACGGATAATCCGCCGGTGCACGAAAGATCTCCCCCACGGCGCTGTCCGGAAACGTTTCGGCGTAGAACGTGGCAGCCTCCAGGGCGGTGCCGTCGTACCAGAGACAGATCGTGTTTCTGGAAACCATTCTCCCGCTCCGATGAAGGGCTCAGGATCCTAGGAGCCGCGGACATTCGCACCTGCGGACCACATACATCCCGTAGCCGACGTGGGCGCCGTGGGTTTCGTAGAGCTGGATCTCGTGCTGTTCGGCGCTGACGATGGCGCGGGCGGCCTTGCTGGGGCCGTGCCGCTCTCCGTCCCGGTGCAGATCGATCAGCCCCTGAAGGTTGTCCGCAGGCTGGCGGCTAACGGTTGTGGATCCAACCCAGGGCGGCCTCCTCCAGCCTGATGGCCGGCAGGAACAGCCCGTACGCCCAGCCCTCGCCAGGGGAACGGTCGCGCCGGGTGATGAAATCCTGGCGTGGGGCACCCTTCCCTTCGGCGCCGCCGTAGCGCTCCACGGCGTGGAACAGGGTGAGCCGGGCAACGCCGTAACCCAGCGCGTAGGCGCCGAGCAGGCCTGCCAGGAGGGGACGGAGAGGCCTGGTCAATCGGCCCAGCTCCCAAGGCTGATGTGGTTCCATCCAACACCACCCCGTGGCTTGGTGCGACCGGCTCCGGAGGGCGGCGATGGGGTTCACAGCAGCGGATCAGGACTCTGTACATCCTGAACAGGCTCCTGATCCGGCCAAGACGACAACCCATCCAGCTCGCCGATCCGGGCGCCAGGGCGCGCCGCCGTCTCCGACGTGTCGCCCCGAATCCATCGATCCCCATAACCTGCCCCGGAGCCCCGCCGGTCCCCGTGGATTTCACCGCCGATCTGCCCGTCGTCCAGATCCGGCGGGCGGTGATGCGCCGTGCCCTGATCGCCACCGATCTGCCGCCGCGGGTGGCGCTGGCGATGGGCAACGAGCCGCTGCTGCTGCGCTACACGGTGGGGCTGTTCGGCTACGGCCTGATCGGCTGCGCCGTCACCGACGCGGAGAGCTGCCTGCGGCGCCTGGCGGAGCAGCCCCACGGCCTGCTGGTGTGCTCCGACAGCCTCGAGGGGGGCGACGTGCTCAGCCTCACCGCCACGGTGAAGGAACGCCATCCCCAGCTGAAGGTGATCGTGATCGGCACCGCCGCGGTCCAGGACCCGGCGCTGGTGCGGGCGGGGTGGGTGGACGGGCTGGTGGCGGAGCGCGACATGACCTTCCGCAGCGGCGCCCTGCAGGCGGCGGTGCTGGCGGCGCTGGGCGGGCACCACTTCCGCAGCGCCTCGATGCGGGACCTGCCGGTGCCGGCACCGATCAGCGAACTCAGCCCGCGGGACTACGAGATCCTCGAGGGCCTGGCCGATGGCCTCACCGACCGGGAGATCGCCGAGCGGCTGATGATCAGCCCGAGCACGGCCAAGTCGTACACCAAGCGGCTGCTGCAGAACATGGGCGCCCGCAACCGGCTGCAGGCGCTGGTGATGGCACTGCGGCAGGGCCTGATCCGGCTGCGCTGAGCCGCGCGGCCCCGCGCCCTTGCAGCCGATCACCCTCCGGCGCGCCGCCAACCACCCCCCGAAGGGGGTCGCCCCGGACAGGTGGGGCGCCGTAAACCGTTGGGGGTGATCTGTTCTGAACAATGGCGTCCGTCGATCCGGTGACCGGGGTGGGGTTCAACGTCGCCGAGGCCCTGCAGAAAAGCTTCCTCTTCTATGAGGCCCAGCGCTCGGGCAACCTCGACGAGGCCAGCAAGCGGATCGACTGGCGCGGCGATTCCGGCCTGCGGGACGGCCTCGACGGGGTGTACTTCGGCGGCCGCTCGGCGGCCAACCTGCAGAGCGGACTGACGCTCGATCTCACCGGCGGCTACCACGATGCCGGCGACCACGTGAAATTCGGGCTGCCGCTGGCCTCCACCCTCGCCACCCTCGCCTGGGGCGGGATCGAGTTCTCCGATGGCTATGCCGTCACCGGCCAGACCGATGAGCTGCTCGATGCGGTGCGCTGGGGCACCGACTACCTGCTCAAGGCCCACGGCGTCGATGCGGCCGGCACAACGCTCTACTTCGTGGCCCAGGTGGGCGATGCCGGGGCCGACCACGCCCTCTGGAGTTCGCCCGAAAGCCAGACGATCGCCCGACCGGCGATGGCGGTGACGCCTAGCAAGCCCGGCTCCGATGTGGCGGCGGGCTCGGCGGCGGCACTGGCCTCAGCGTCGGTGCTGTTCCGTCAGAACGGCGATGCTGCCTACGCCGATGTGCTGCTCAACCGCGCCCGCTCCCTCTACGACTTTGCCGACCGCTACCGGGGCAGCTACGCCGATGCGATCCCGGAGGTGCGCTCCTTCTACAACTCCTGGAGCGGTTACAACGACGAGCTGGCCTACGGCGCCGCCTGGCTGTCGCGGGCGGTGAGCGCGGCGGGGGGCAACGGCACGGCCTACCGCGACAAGGCCCTGTCGATCTACACCGGCAGCATCGGCGGCCTCTCGCGGGGCTGGACGGGCAACTGGGACGACGCCTCCTATGCCACCGCCGTGATCCTGGCGGAGGACACCGGCTCGGCCCGCATCCAGCAGGACGTGGAGGGCTGGCTGAACAACTGGGTGACCGGCGGCAACGGGGTGACGATCAGCGCCGGCGGCCTGCGCCACATCAGCCAGTGGGGCTCGCTGCGCTACGCCGCCAACACGGCCTTCCTGGCCGATGTCTATGCCGACAACGTGCGCGACCCCGGCGGCGCCTACGGCCGTCTTTCACAGGGGACGGTGGATTACATCCTCGGCGCCAATCCGCGCCAGTCGAGCTACCTGGTGGGCTTCGGGGTCAACGCGCCCCGGCAACCCCACCACCGGGCGGCCTCGGGCGTGGGCTGGGACGGGTTCCGCAACGGCCAGCCCAACGCCCACATCCTCTACGGCGCCCTGGTGGGCGGCCCCACCAGCGCCAACGACTTCGCCTACCAGGACCGCCGCGACGACTTCGTCGCCAACGAGGTGGCCCTCGACTACAACGCCGCCCTCACCGGTGCCTTCGCCCGCAGTGTCGAACGCCGCGGCGGCGTGCCGCTCACCGATGCCCAGCTCGACGCCCTGCCCGGAATCACGGTGCGGCCGGGCGGTGGCGGAACCCCGGTGACGCCGGTGCCGACACCGACGCCAACACCCACCCCAACACCGCCTCCCACACCAACGCCGACCCCCACTCCCACACCACCGCCACCGATTCCCACGCCCATTCCCACCCCCGGCGCCCCGCTGCCGGCCACGCTCAACGGCATTCCGCTCACCTCCAGCCCGGATCTGGCGGTGGTGGTGGGGGGCTCGATCTGGACCGGCGGGATGACGGTGCAGCTCACCGTCAGCAATGCCGGCACGGCGGCGCTGAACGGCTGGAGCTTCAGCTTTGAGAGCCCCCACCGACCCAGCGGCACCCCCTGGGGTGTGCGGATCAGCAGCACGGCGCTGGCGGGTGGCCTGTTCCGCCATGTCGTCAGCGGCGACGCCTGGGCCAGCACGATCCAGCCCGGCCGCAGCGTCACCGTGGGCTTCAATGCCAGCCAGGGCCGGGCCCTGGGCCACAGCGGCGCCCTCACGGCGGCGGCCCTGTTCGGTGGTGCCGGCCGGCTGGCCTTCAGCGCCGCCAACCCCCGCTTTCTGACCGGCAACGCCGCTGCCAACACGCTCGCCGGCGGCCCCGGCGCCGACGTGCTCACCGGCCTGGGGGGCGCCGACACCTTCCGGCTCTCCAACCTGGGCGACTCGCTGCTGGCCGCCCCCGACCAGATCACCGATCTGGTGATCGGCAGCGACCGCATCGATGGCCCCCGGGCCGTGTCGGCCGCCGCCCTGCGGGAACTGGGGGCGGTGGCCAGCCTCACCCCCACCGCCCTGGCCGCCGTGCTCACCCCCTCGACCTTCGCCGCCAACGGGGGCGCCACCTTCACCCTGGCCGCCGGCGGCAGCGGCGGTGGCAGCCGCACCTTCCTGGCCCTCAACGACGGGACCGCCGGCTTCCAGGCCGCCAGCGACGCCATCGTCGAGATCACCGGCTACAGCGGTTCACTCACGGCGCTGGCAATCGTGTGATGGGGGCCAGGAATCACCACCGTGTCCCGATCACTTCGGGAGAGGCCCACGTAAACGAGCAGGCCCAGCACCACGAACACCCCCTGGGCGGCCAGGGAGGCCGCCGATAGCCACGGGTAGGCATAGCCACCGGCCAGGAACGTGGAGATGTCCCAGAGGCCATGGGCCACCATCGCCGGCCAGATGAGGCCCGTGTAGCGGCGGAAGACATACAGCAGGATGCCGCTCAGGGCCGCCAGGACCACCTGGATCGCCCCGATCCAGCCCATGCCCATGAACATGTTCGGGACATGGAAGAGCCCGAAGCAGACGCCGGTGGTGATCGCGGCGGTGGCTTCCGAGCGGCCCCCCTGGCGCAGGCAGCGCAGGAACAGGCCGCGGAACAGCAGCTCCTCGGCGAAGCCGACACCGACACCGGCGGCGAGGATCGCCACCAGGAGAGCCGGTGGCACCGTGCTCCATCGGATGCCCACCAGGCGCAAGGCAATCATCGCCATCCAGGCCAGCATCGACAGCTTCATCAGGCCCGTGCAGCGCAGCCGCACGGGATCCCGCCAGAGATGGTCCCAGCGGCACCAACGGCTGAAAGCCAGCAGCGCCAGGCCGCCGACGGTGAGGGGGACGACCGCCGTGGCGAAGGCATTGCCGGCCGTCTTGAACCAGTCGGTGTAAGGGATGCCGGTGCGGAACTGCAGCACTCCGGCCAGGAGGCTGTAGGCGAGCCAGAGCGCCACTCCCAGGCGCATCGTCGGGCGGAGGCGCGGGGCAAGGGCGCCCGCCGTGGCGGTGGTCTGCCGTGTGGTGGGCTGCGGTGCGGTGGGCTCCATGAGGGCATGACACCTCTGGGGGCTCTGCTAGCGACACCGGAGGGGCCTGTCACCCTGATCCAGCCAGCGCTGACGCCCGCCGAAACGGTGGATACATTCAAAGCACTGCCAGCCCTGCCGATGCGCCGACTCCCGATCCTTGCCGCCTCCCTGCTGGGCCTGGCCTCCGTGGTGGCGGCGGCTCCGGCGCTGGCCGATACCGTGCAGGCCCGCTGCGATGTCTTCCCCGCCGGTGAGGACAAGGCCACGTCCTCGGGGCTGTGCACCTTCTCCCAGCGGCAGGGATTCGTCAGCATCGAGCTCAAGGGCGGCCAGAGGATCGAGCTCAAGCCCAACGAGAGCACCCCCAACGCCTACTTCGATGGGCGCGGTGAACCGGCCAGGCGGGAGATCCTGGAGGCCAACCGCGGCCAGGTGTACCGGCTGGAGAACCAGTCGATCTTCGTGTTCTGGGATCCCGCCCCCTACGGCAAGGAAGCCAGCAGCACCACACCCACCCCGCCCGCGGCGAAACCGCCGGAAATCGTGCAGCTGCTGCTGGGCATCCGCCAGGTGAAGTTCGAGGGCGCCTGCCGGGTCAACTTCAACAAGGCCGGCAAGCAGTTCAGCAAGACCTCCGCCTGCACCCCGGCCCAGGTGACCCAGGCCGAGGACGCCATGCAGCGCTTCTTCCGGGAGCAGGGCCTCTGAGGGCCCTAAGAATTGGTGTTCACCGGCGGCAGTCGCGCCGAGGGTGCGGCCTGGTTTCCCGCGGGAACCTTCTGCTGCTGGCGACGGCACCTTGCCACGGGAGGACCGTGGCTGATGGGCACCCCAACCTGGTGGCGCAGCGAACGTAACGGCCTCGCACGCAGCACGTATTGATCGATTCGCTGGAGCCCCCCGTTGCTGGAGTGCTCGTCATGGAGCGGCGCGACGTTCCTGGCGGAGGGCGCTGAGGGGATGGCCTGCGACGGCGGGGCCCGCCCATCGGGATGGGGGCCTGCCGCCGGCCGACGTGCCTCCATGAAGCTGCATGGAGGCAGCGAAGATGCGGCGCCGATCAGAGGAGGAAACTCAGGCAATCACTGATGGATTCTCGTCAGTGATCCATCCATCTGACGCGCCTGGAGCAGATGCTTCGCTCGTGAAGAATCTTTTCCGCAATGGTCGATGACCGATTCGGGGCTCTCACAATCGATCCACGCCCAGATGTGAGCTTGGAGCAAGGACGATGAAGGGAAGCCGAGGGATTCCCAGGCTCTCTTTCCGCGTCAACCGCCACGTCTTTTCTTCAGGCCCAGGAGTTGCTCCCCATGACGACTTCCATCCATCCCACGCCGTCATCCGCACCGCACCGCAGGTGGTGATCTGAGTGACGCCCGGTCCCGGACCGCGATGCCGCTCAGTGGCACCTGCCCATCTGATCTCCATTCGGTTTCCCATGGCTTGCCCATCTCCTTGGAACTGGAGGGTTGGACCCATGACCCATCGTGCCCATCCCCTACGGACGGTGCTGCCCCTGATGGTGGGTCTGGTCCTGCAGGCTCCCGTCAGCCTGGCCCAGGTTCAGGGGCCTCCCCTGGATGACAACCTCGGCTCGCACCACTACCCCCTGTCGATCAGGAATCGCCTGGCTCAGGCCTACTTCGACCAGGGGCTCCGTCTTTACTACGGGTTCAACCACGCTGAAGCGATCCGGGCCTTCCGCCACGCCGCCAGCCTCGATCCCCGCTGCGCCCTCTGCCACTGGGGAGAAGCGCTGGCGTTGGGACCCAACATCAACCTGGCGATGGACCGAGAGGCGGGGCTTCAGGCGTGGGCCGCTCTGCAGAAGGCGCGGGCCACCATGGCCACAGCCTCCCCGAAGGAGCGGAACCTGATCGAGGCGCTCACCCGTCGCTACACGGCCGATCCGCCGGTGGAGAGGGGCCCCCTGGATGCGGCCTGGGCCGACGCGCTGGGGAAGCTCGTTCGTCTGTATCCGGACGACATGGATCTGCGCACGTTGCATGCGGAGGCGCTGATGGATCTGACCCCTTGGCAGTATTGGAACAAGGACGGCTCAGCCCGTGAACACACGGCCGAGATCCTGCGTCAACTGGAGACGGTTCTGCGGATCGCACCCAACCATCCGGGGGCCAATCACTTCTATATCCACGCCATCGAGGAAGTGCAGCCCGAGCGTGCACTGCAGGCCGCCGAGCGGCTGGCCGCTCTGATGCCCGGTGCCGGGCACATCGTGCACATGCCTGGACACATCTATGTGAGGGTTGGACGCTATCGCGATGCCATCACCGCCAACGAACATGCCATCCACGCCGATGAAACCTACATTCGGACACGGCGTCCTGCCTTCGGCGTCTACCTGGCCGGCTATTACCCCCACAATTACGACTTCTTAGCCTTCGCCGCCAGCATGATCGGCCGGGAAGAGCAGGTTCTTGCCGCCACTGAGACGCTGCGCACGCTGTCCCCGGATGAGATGCTGCGCGCACCGGGGATGACCTTCCTGCAGCATCACCGCACCCGGCATCTGCAGATGAAGGTGCGCTTCGCTCTCTGGGAATCGATCCTGGCCGAACCGGCCCCACCGGCGGACCTCGGCCATGCCCGCGGCATCTGGGCCTACGCCCGCGGTCGTGCCCTCATCGCCCAGGGAAGCCTTGTGGAAGCACGCCGACTCCTGGAGGAGCTGCGAGCCCTGGCTGCAGACCCCGGGCTCTCGGCCCAACGGCTCGAGTTCAATACGTCGGGCACGGTGCTGGCGATCGCCAGAGACGTGCTGGCGGCCCATCTCGCGGCGGCTGGAGGGGATTCCGAATCAGCCAGGAGCCAATTCCAGACGGCGGTGTCGCTCGAGGACGCGATGGTCTACGGAGAACCACCGGAATGGTCGATTCCCGTCCGTCAGGACTTCGGGGCCTTCCTCCTCCGGGTGGGTGAGCCCGCCGCCGCTGAGCGCGTCTTCCGTGAGGATCTGAAGCGCTTTCCGGCGAACGGATGGTCCCTGCACGGGCTGGCCGGCAGCCTCCGCAGCCAGGGACGCCAGCGTGAAGCCGCCTCCACCAGTGCCGAGTTTCGCCGGATGTGGGAGGGCAGCGACCTTCCTTCCTTCGCCACCGCCCGGGGTGGTTGAGGCTGGAAACACCGGATGGCCTTGCCTTGGTGCGCACGTCCTCCCCTCCCATCGCCTTGCCGCCAGCCTCCTGACCTGCAGAGACCAGGCGGGGCAAGCCTGACGGGACAGGCTGGGTGGAGCCGTGGTCATATCTGCTCACACCTGGGCGACGCCACGTCGCGCCCCAGACACAGGCGAAAGCCATGGTGTGGTCAGAGCCGCCCATGCCCGCCCCAAAGCCTCCCGCATGCTGCAGACCCCCCTGCGTCAGAGTCCCACCCCTCCAGCCTCGGCCAGGCCAGGAGCCGCTTCAGCGCTGTCTCCTGCGGGCACGCCATGGTCACGCTGGAAGCTGATCGCCGCCGGTTCGCTGACGCTCTGTCTGGCCGGGGGCGGTTGGCTGTCCTGGCATCAGGGACAGGTCCGTGCCCGCCAGGCCGCCCTGCTCGCCCAGACGGCGGTGGTGGAGCGCAGCAACGTGGTTCTTCAGGTGACGGCGTCCGGTTCGATCCGCCCCACGACGCCCGTGAACATCAGCCCCAAGCAACCGGGTCGCGTCACGGCCCTGTTCGTGGATCAGGGGGATCGGGTCAAGGCCGGCCAGGTGCTGGCGCGGATGGATGACAGCAACCTGAGGGGAACGCTGCAATCGGCCCTGGGAACCCTGGCGGCGGCGGAGGCCAACCTGCAGAAGCTGCGGGCCGGTAACCGCCCCCAGGAGATCGAGGCCGCGCGACGCAATCTGCAGGCGGCGGAGGCCGATCAGATCGCCGTTCGTTCCGCCTACCTCAGCAACCAGCAGCTGTACCGATCCGGCGCGATCGCTCGGGTGAGCTTCGATGCCAGCCGCTCGGCCTTCCTGGCCAGCGAAGCCCGGGTGAGGTCCCTGAGGGCCCAGATGGATCTCGCCAGGGCCGGCAGCCGCGCGGAGGACATCACCACGGCGGCCGCCCAGGTGCTTCAGGCCAGGGGGGATCTCGCCACCATCCAGGCCCAGGTCAATGACACCGTGATCCGGGCCCCCTTTGCCGGGGTGATCAGTCAGAAATATGCGGACGTCGGCGCGTTCGTCACACCCACCACCTCCGCCAGCGCCACCAGTTCCGCCACCTCCTCATCGATCCTGGCCCTGGCCAGCGAACTGGAAGCGGTGGCCAACGTGGCGGAAGTGGACGTGGGCGCCATCCGGCCCGGCCAGCCGGTGGATCTGCAGGTGGATGCCTTCCCTCGCCAGGTGTTCCGCGGAACCGTGCGGCTGGTGGCGCCGGAAGCGGTGGTGGAGCAGAACGTGACCAGCTTCCAGGTGAGAATCGCCCTGGCAGCCGACGCGCGCAGCCAGCTCCGCTCCGGCATGAACCTCACCGCCAACGTCCGGGTGGGCCGGCGCTCCGATGCCCTGCTGATCCCCACCCCGGCGATCGTGAGCGAGCGGGACGGCACCGGAGTGATGAGGCCCGGTGACAGCGGGGAGCCCAGCTTCCAGCCCGTGCAGGTGGGCGTCACGATCGGCAACCGCACCGAAGTGCTGCGCGGCCTGAAAGCCGGCGATCGGGTCTACGTGTCCGTGCCGGGCCGGCGTCAGCCCAACGCCCGGCCGGTGTCGGGCACCTCGCCGTTCCAGCAGCAGCGGGGCCCGGGGAGGATGCCGCGTTGACGGGGCGTCGCCGGGGTGAGCGGGGTGGTGGCGAGCTGGTCGAAACGATCGCGCTCGCCTGGTCGTCGCTGCTGGCCAACCGGATGCGCTCCGCCCTGACGATGCTGGGCGTGATCATCGGCATCGGCGCCGTGATCAGCATGGTGACGATCGGGCGCGGCGCCCAGCTCCAGACGGAGAGCCAGTTGAAATCGCTGGGTTCGAACCTGCTCTTCGTGCAGAGCGGCGTGGCACCCGGCGGCGGCCCCGCCTCACGGGGAGCGGGCTCGGCCACCACCCTCACCTGGGAGGATGCCCAGGCGATCGCCGCGTCCATCCCTGCCGTGGCGGACGTGGCCCCGAATCTGAGCCAACGTACCCAGGTGGTGCTGGCCGATCGCAACACCAACACCACGGTGGTGGGCAGCACCCCGGCCTTCGTGGCGGTGCGCGACTTTCTGCCCCTGAGCGGGCGTTTTTTCAACCAGGCCGAACTCAACCAGGCCGCCAGGGTGGCCGTGCTGGGACAGACCGTCGTCGACAGCCTCGGGTTGACGGACCGCAGCGCCCTGGGCCGCACGATCCGCATCCGCGGCGAGACCTTCACCGTCATCGGCACCCTGGAGTTCAAGGGCAGCACGGGTTTCCGCGACCAGGACGATCAGGTGCTGATTCCGCTCACCACGATGGCCGCAAGGATCGTGGGGATGAACACCACAGCCGGCGTGTCGGTAGAGAGCATCGCGGTTTCGGCGCGGTCCGCCGAGGCCATGGAGGCAGGGGAGTATCAGATCACCAACCTGCTGCGGTTACGCCACAGGATCGTGCCGCCCCGAGAGGACGACTTCCTGATTCGCAACCAGGCCGATCTGGTCAACGCCTCCAACGCCGTCGCCAATGTGTTCACGGCGCTGCTGGGCGGATCCGCCGCCATTTCCCTCTTGGTGGGGGGAATCGGCATCATGAACATCATGCTGGTGTCCGTCACAGAGCGAACGCGTGAGATCGGCATCCGGCGCGCCATCGGGGCCCGTTGCAGTGACATCCTGCGCCAGTTTCTGATCGAATCAACGGTGCTGTCCCTGGCGGGCGGCCTCCTGGGGGTTCTGCTTGGTGTGCTGGCGTCGATGGCCATCAATTCAGTCTTTGGCTGGAGCGCAGGGATCGCCCTGGATGCGGTGGGTTGCTCGCTGATCTTCTGCCTGGTGATCGGTGTGTTCTTCGGCGCCTATCCGGCCAGCAAGGCCGCCCAGCTGGATCCGATGACGGCACTTCGGAGCGATTGAACCATGCTGCAACTGCGACAGATCACCAAGGCCTATCGCATCGGAGAGATGGAGTCTGAGATTCTGCACGGTATCGACCTGACCATCCTTCGCGGCGAGTACACCGCGATTGTGGGCACATCAGGATCCGGCAAGTCCACCCTGATGACCATTCTCGGATGCCTGGAGCAGCCCAGCAGTGGCCAGTACTACTTCGATGCCCGTGATATTACCCAGCTGAGCGACAATGAACGCACGGACATCCGCAACGTTCGGATCGGTTTTGTGTTTCAGCAATTCAACCTCCTGCCGCGCCTGACAGCACTGCAGAACGTCATGCTGCCGATGGTCTATGCCGGTTACGACCGAGACGAGCGGCGGCAGAGGGCGGCGGCGATGCTGGAGCAGGTGGGGCTGGCGGACCGGATGGCCAACCGACCCAATCAGCTCTCCGGTGGCCAACAACAACGCGTCGCGATCGCCCGCGCCCTGGTGAACCAGCCCGAACTGCTGCTGGCCGACGAACCCACCGGCGCTCTCGATTCACGGACCGGCCAGGAGGTGATCGAGCTGATCTCCGGTCTTCACGCCGATGGGCTCACGATCGTGCTCGTCACCCACGACCCGTCCGTGGCCGAGAACAGCGGGCGGATCATCCGGATCCAGGACGGGCAGATCAGCAGCGACAGCCGACCGCGCTGCCCAGACGACCTGTTTCAGGACTGAGGGGGAACGGCGTGTAGCTGCTTGGATCCGGTGCCCCCAGCCGCACGTCAGGCATCAGGCAAGCCGGCTGGCCCCTCCCCAGAGCCCGCGGCAGCACCATCTCCCGAGCGCCCTATACGGCCCTCGGTGCCGTGAATCCTCTGAGGGCGTTCTTCAAGAGCTGAGTGGAGAGGTCGGGATCATGGTGTCCGGCATCGGTTCAAACCCAGCATCGGCGGGCGAAACAACGGAAATGAAGGTGAGTGGCTCCTGACCGTGATTGCTGACGCCGTGCACACAACCCACGGGAGCGACGACCACAGCTTCAGCCGCTTCCACAATCACCGACCGTATCGGTTCATCGTCGGACGGCGGCATGAAATCAACAGCACGAAAGAGGCGATCGCTACCCATGGCCAATCCCTCGCGTGAAGGGTAATGGCTGACGCTGGAGCAGAAGCAGATGCCAACTGTAGGCCAGTCCCCCGGCAGGAATGTTGAACGCATGACGGTAGCCATTGCTCACATGGGCGGGGTGACACCGGCGCCAAGAGCCAGGGGGGGGGGGGCGCACACGACGGCCTCGATGCCGAGGCGAGTGGTGGCAAGCGCTGAAGCGTGGGGAGCCCGGTCGGGCGGCTCACGGCCCAGCATGGCAAGTCTGGGCTGATCCGACAGGAATCCCAGCTGGCGCTGACCCTGCTTGGCAGGGCCGCACCCCGAGATCGCCCAGACCCGCCTCTGGCCACGCAGCGCTTCCGCATGACGTGTCACCGATTCACCTGTCCTGAACATCGGGGAAGCCCACCTCTCCTTCCAGCACCCAGCCAGACCACTCAGTGCAGGCACAAAGCGGCGGTGCGATGGTGGCACGTTGCTCATCGGGAGACAGCTGCCAGAACTGACCATCGACAACGACATCATCAGCCAGCCATCAGATCTTGATTCTTCTTCTATAGATCATCACAGCACTGAATTTCGCGACCTACGCAACGACTGATATGGGGTCATTTCCCATAGTCTGCCGGTGCTCCACATCTGCGCCCATAGCTTCTGATGAGCTGAACGTTCTGAGCATCAGCTCCATGGAAAGCTCCTTGATTGAGGTTCCACAGCGCATCCCTCGCCCTGGCGCACATCAGATAGGTATTGCCCCCAATCTCGCTACGTCGAATCGCAGCGATCCAGGTCAGGATAAGGTGGTTGGGACCAGCTGGCTGCGCATGGACAGGAGGGAGCAGGGCTAGCACGAGCGCGAGTCGCAGACAGATTTCAAGCATTCTCATCTTTGGATTTCCAAAGAGGCGATTCCAGAACTGTATCCGAGCTTGCTCCTTCTCGGAAGCCGTCAAGTCCGAAGACGGGACATCCGGAGAAACTCCCTCAATCACTTCAACAACTCCAAAGCTTCTCAACACCATTGACAAGAACGCTGCGCCCATGGCTCAGATCCAATCAGTCAGCGATCATTGGGAGAAGTTCTGGACTGAATAGACGCGTCCAGTGAATGGATCCGCCACTATCCCATAGCCAAATCGGGTATAGGAAGGGGTCAGAAGATTAATCCGGTGGCCTGGGCTGTACATCCAAGACTTTTGAAACTTCTCAATCAACCGATAACTGAGCATAACTCCTGGCGCCCCAGTCTGCTGCATGATATTCTCTCCAACCCCGCCCTGCCCTCCAAGCCTGGAAAAACGGTCTGTCGGAGTCTTTCCCTCCGGAGTCACGTGGGCGTAGTAGCGCCGGGTCAGCATATCCTGGGCGTGAAGTTGTGCGGCTTGTGCGAGGAGCGCATCTTCGACCAAAGGGGACAGCCCATTCAGGTGGCGATCCCGATTGACCAACCGAAGAGCCAATGCCCGATTCTCAATCAGCGACCTTGGCTGGTGGGCATCGAGCACTCCGATGCTGGAGACACCGATTCTCCAGTCACTCCCCCCTTTCCCATTTTCAAGTGCAAAGAAGTCTCTGGCACCAATCAGGACAAAGCCTACGATCAAGGAAACAGACAGGATGACTTGCAGATTGACTCTTTTACCACTCAGTTGACGATATCGTCTTCGCGGGTATCTCGCCATCATCTACTACCTTTGGTGCACCCCATCAGCACAACCCATCGACTGGGCGGCATAAAAAAGACAACCTTGGATGTCACAATTTCTATGCAGGGATGGCCATGCGAACGAAGCTTAGCCAGGCAAGTCATCATGCCCGGGTTTCCCCACATACCAAGGGATGCGGGGCCAGCACTCATATGGTGCGTCCAACCAGACTCAGGCCTCTCGTCTGGCCATCGGGAAAGACGGATCAGGCGGCTGGGGGGGGTAGGGCCTTGCTCTGCAGGCTGGTGACGCCTGGACATGAACACGCCGATGCTGGGTGGGTGGGGGCCAGTGCGAAAAGGCATCGCGTCACTCCTGGCCACCACGCTCCGGGCGGTGGGCGTCAGGCCTGCTGGGCGCGGGGGCTGGGCGGCGGCGCCGGCTGGTGAACGGTGAGGTGGTAGACGCAGAACACCGCATCGCGCTCCCAGCCGGCAGAGGCATAGAGCGCCTGGGCGGCGGCGTTCGTGAGGGCGGTGGAGAGCGAGAGCCGGATGGCCCCGGCCCCACGGCCGCGGTGCACGGCGGTCTCCAGCAGGCGGCGGGCCACCCCCGAGCGCCTGGCCTCGGGCACCACGAACAGGTCGTTGAGGATGAAGATCGGCGCCATCGACACCGAGGAGAACGATGGATAGAGCTGGGTGAAACCCACCGCCTGGCCACCGGCTTCGGCGATCAGCAGCACCGAGTCGCCATGGGCCAGCCGCTCCTGCAGGAACGCGCCGACGCGATCCGGTTCGGACGGCTGGCCATAGAACTGGCGATAAGCGTCGAACAGAGGAACGATCAGCTCCAGATCGGCGGGACCGGCTTGACGGACAACTACGGGGGGCAAGAGACAACGGGTGGCGCTCAGCCATCCTCACGCTGAAGGCGCAGCATCTCGCAGGCCCCCCGCTGGAACTCATAGCCCACGCGGTCCAGCGACACCTGGAATCCCGCCGCCCGCAGCGAATCCACCTGCCCGGCGAGATGGGGTGACACCGTCCCGCCCAGCTCCAGCAAAGGAAACACCCTGACCTCCCGGGCCACGCGAGTGAGCTCCAGCAGCGAGGCCTGGTGAAACGCCGCGTCCAGCTGGCGGCTGTAGAGGAACAGCAGGTGGGAGCAGAGCGCCAGATCGAAGCTGTGATCGGGGAACGGCAGCGACGGCAGTTCGGCGTTCACGTACCGCCCCTCCAGCAGGCCGGCCGGATAATCCTCGAGAAACGCCCGCATCGCCGCCATGCGGACCTGACCCAGCTCCTCAACGGACGCGATGGTGTCCCAGACGAAGGCTGATGGATTCCGCCGGGTCTGCTCGACGACCTCCGTGTAGGTGGCGTCGATCCGGGAGGCGATCTCTTCCTTCGTGAAGGCGTAGATCGGATCGCAGGAGACCACCGACAGGCCCCGCTTGCTGGCCTCCGCTTGGAAGCCGGCAGGGCCATCCCCACAGCCCAGGATCCGGCCCGCCAGATCGCTGTCGGCCAGGGAGAACATGGCCACGTATTCCTCGAAGGAACGGCCCCAGGGAACGATCTGCTCCAGCGTGAACATCGTCTCCTGGCCCCTATCAGCAGAGCCGGCCATCCTCCAACGACAGGGTGCGGTCGGCGATGTCGAGGATGCGGCTGTCGTGGGTCACCAGCAGGATCGTGCAGCCCTGTTCCCGCGCCAGCCGCTGCATCAGCAGCACCACCTCGCGGCCGGAGTGGCTGTCAAGGGCGGCGGTGGGCTCATCGGCCAGCAGCAGCGGCGGCTCCCCCACCAGGGCCCGCGCCACCGCCACCCGCTGCTTCTGTCCGCCCGAGAGCTGGTCCGGCTTGACATCGAGGTGATCACCCAGCCCCACACTCTCGAGGATCCGCCGGGCGCGCCGGTCCATCTCCCCGTCGCTGAGGGTGCCGCGCATCTCCAGCGCCATACGCACGTTCTGGGCGGCGGTGAGGCTGCGGTGCAGGTTGTGGGCCTGGAAGATGTAGCCGTGCTCGCGGCGGGCCAGGGTGAGCTGCAGCGCCGTGGCCCCCACCAGCTCCCGCCCCAGGACCCGCAGCCGCCCCCCCTGGGCCGCCCGCAGCCCGCCGATCAGGGTCAGCAGGGTGGTCTTGCCGGAGCCGGAGGGACCGGTGAGCAGCACGATCTCGCCGACGGCCACCTCCATCGCCACGTCGAACAGCACCTGGCGCCGCACCGCGCCCCGGCCGAAGTGGTGGTTGAGACCCTCGATCACGATCGCGCTGGCCATGGCGCCGGTCCCCATCAGAAGAGCTCGGCCGGATCGGCCGCCTGCAGCCGCCGGGTGGCGATCGCCCCCGAGGCCAGGCACATCAGCAGCGTCAGCACGAACACCGTGGTGGCCCGCCCCAGGGTCATGGCGATCGGCAGGCTGGTGGCCTTCGCCGCCACCGCGTAGAGCCACACCGGCATCAGCACGCCGGGGATGAAGCCCAGGGCCGCCAGGATCAGGGCCTGCTCCACCACCACCAGCAGCAGCCAGCGCTGGCGGAAGCCCATCGCCTTGAAGGTGGCGTACTCCTGCAGGTGGGCGTTCACGTCGGTGGAGAGCACCTGATACACGATCACCACCCCCACCACGAAGGCCATCGCCGTGCCCAGCCCGAAGATGAAGCCCACCGGGCTGGCCACCCGCCAGTAGTTCTCCTCGAACTGCACGTAGTCGGCATGGCTGAGCACCTGCACATCGTCCGGCAGGTGGCGCCGCAGGGCCCGCACCACCGGCGCCACCGGTTCGCCCGGCGCCAGGGTGAGCAGCCCGACGCTGATGCTGCCGGCCTTCGCCCGCGGGAACATCCGCAGGAACGTCTGGTCGCTCGCCATCAGGGTGGCGTCCGCCCCGAAGGAGGCCCCCAGCCGGAAAAGGCCACCCACGGCGATGGTGCGCCGCTCGATTTCGCTGGTCACGGGCTCGCCGCGATCGAGCCGGGCGATCATCTCGCCATAGCGGCCCCGGGCACCCCGGTCGAACAGCACCGTGTCGGGCAGCTTGAGGCGATCGGCCTGGGCCTGCACCTCCGGAAGACGCAGCACATCGGCATCCGGGTCGAAACCCAGCACCTGCACCGTGGCGCTGCGCAGCGTCTGGGGATTGCGCCAGTTGACCGTGCGGATGTACAGGCCCTGGGCATCCACCACCCCGGGCACATCCAGGGCCTGCAGCAGCCGGCGGCGCGGGAAGGTGGAGAGGTTCTGGAGGTTCAGGGCCTTCGGGCTGATCAGCACCACATCGCCCCGGAAGGCGCGATCCAGGCGCGTGTTGCTGTCGTAGAGGGCCGCCTGGAAGCCCAGCTGCATGAACATCAGCAGATCGGCGAAGGCGATGCCGGCGATGGCCACCAGGAAGCGACCGCGGTCGTGACGGAGCTGCAGCCAGCCGAGCGGGGTTCTCATGGCCCGATCACCACCCGCACCTGCAGGTTGGTGAACCCCGCCGCCCGCCGGCTGCTCTCCGGCGAGAGAGGGGCGCGCACCTCCACCACCCGGTTGTCGGTGTTGGAGCTCGGATCGGTGTTGATCAGGTTCTGGCGCAGCACGATGGCGCCGATCTGACCCACCCGGCCCTGCAGCGGCTGGGTCAGGGCCGGGCTGGTGATCCGCACCGGCTGCCCGCGCCGCACCCGCGGCAGATCGCTCTCGTACACCTCCGCCACCGCCTGCATCCGGCCGGTCTGGCCCAGCTGCAGGATCCCCTCCGCCCCGGGGGCCTCGCCCGCCCGGGCAAACACCTGCAGCACGGTACCGGCGATCGGCGCCCGGATCAGGTTGTCGTCGCGGGCGGCGATGGCGCGCTGCAGGTTGGCCTGGGCCTGCTCCAGCACGCGCCGGGAGGCCTCCACATCCAGGTCCACGCCGCCGGTGCCGGCACTGCTGCGGGCCTGCTGTCGCGCCAGCAGCACCCGGGCCTCCTGCAGCGAGGCGGTGACGGTGTCGAGGCTGAGGCGGCGGTTGTCGCGCTCCTCGGCCGAGACGGCCCCGCTGGTGAACAGGCTCTGGTAACGGGCGGCCTCGGTGGCGGCCGTGCGCTGCTGGGCCTCCAGGGAGCGCACCTTGGCCCGCTGGCCGTCCTCGCCGCTGCCGGCATCGGCGCTGGCGATCGCCAGCCGCGAACGGGCCAGGTTCACCTCGGCCCGGGCCGCCGCCACAGCGGCCTCCAGCTGGGGCTGGTTGTCGAGCAGGGCGAGCAGCTGGCCGGCCTGCACCGCATCGCCGCGGTCGACCAGCAGGGCCTGCAGGGTGGGCTGGCCGGCGCCCGAGAGCGGCGCCGCGATCGTGCGCAGGGCACTGACCGGCTCCAGCCGGCCCAGGGCGGTGACGGTGCGGACAGGCCGCTCGACCACCGGTG
>NZ_JAGQBM010000050.1:0-25244 GCF_024345635.1 Cyanobium sp. Lug-B | reverse complement strand
CGGCGGGCTGGGCACCGCCGCCGGAGCCCGGCGAGCGCCTCTGGCGGGGCGAGCTGGTGCCCGATGGGGAGGGCGGCTACGTGCTCCACGGCGAGGCGGGATCCTGGCCGCTGATCACCCTGGAGCCGGCCTTGCAGCAATGGCTGCTGGGCCTCGAACGTCCCACCCCGGCGGCCCTGATCGGCTGCGCCAACCCCTGGGGCCCCTGGCTGCGGGTGTCGCGGCTGGTGCCGTGAAGCTGCTGCTCAGCGGCGCCGCCATCGCCCTCACCTTCGCCGCCTTCCTCCCCTACATCCGCTCCATCCGGGCCGGCCGCACCCGCCCCCATGTGTTCTCCTGGCTGATCTGGGGGGTCACCACCCTGCTGGTGTTCCTGGCCACGTGGGCCGGCGGCGGCGGGGTCGGGGCCTGGCCCACCGGGGTGTCGGCCCTGATCACCTTCTCCATCGCCTGGCTGGCCCATACCCATGGCGCCGACCGGGCCATCACCACCAGCGACTGGCTGTTTCTGGCCGGCGCCGCCTCGGCCCTTCCCTTCTGGTTCCTCACCGCCGATCCGCTCGGGGCGGTGGTGGTGCTCACTCTGGTGGACCTGCTGGGTTTCGGCCCCACCCTGCGGCGGGCCTACGGCCACCCCCACCAGGAGCGGATCGGCTTTTTTGCCCTGTTCGTGCTGCGCAACCTGCTGGTGCTCCTCTCCCTGGAGCGGCTGACACTCACCACGGCCCTGTTCCCGGCGGCGGTGGGCCTGGCCTGCGTGGGGGTGGTGCTGCTGCTGCTCTGGCGGCGGCGGCGCCTGCGACGGACGGGCCAGCCGGCCTGAGGTCGGCCAGGATGGGCGGGATCAGCGCCGTTGCCCCATCGTGTCCGCCAACCCAGGATCCGCTCTCCGCTCCCTGCCCGTGCTGCTCCCCTTGGTGGGCTCCGCCCTGCTGCTGGCCGCGCTGCCAGGCCGGGCCCAGGGCCTCAACAACATGCGCGACCAGCTGATCATCCACTACTGCACCCTGGCGGTGAACGCCGACTTCGCCAAGGCGGGCAAGCCGGTGCCGGCGGGCCTGGCCAAGGACACCTGCACCTGCGTGGCCCAGCAGGTGAACGCCCGGGCGACGATTCCCCAGGCCGAGACCATCTGCAAGCAGCAGGCGATGGGCAAGTACAACCTCAGTCCCTGAGGCCGCCAGGGTCAGCCCGCGGCCGTGAAGCGCAGCAGGTCCCGCAGGGAATCCACCTGCTGCAGCCGCATTAGCAGGGCGTCGCCGGGGCCGGGATCGCCATGGCACTCGGCGGCCAGATCCATGGCCAGATCCGGCAGGTGCACCAGGCCGAGCCGGTCCTGGGGGCGCAGCCAGCGCAGGAACAGCCCCGGCCACTGGTGCTGCTCCTGGGCCTCGAACCACACCTGCTGCCAGTGGCGCTGGTCCTCCCGGGCGATCTGCAGCCCTTGGCGGAGGGCCCCCTCCAGCTCGCTCAGCAGCGCCGCCAGCTCCGCCTCCTCCAGCACCGGCAGCCCCTGCCGGTGGGCCAGCAGCTGGCGCTGCACCAGCAGGTCGTTGTAACGCCGGATCGGGGAGGTGGCCTGCACGTAGCAGGGCAGGCCCAGGGAGAAGTGGGGGGCGGGCGTGGTGCCCAGGTGGCCACGGCTGAGGCAGCGCTTGATGGCCGCATGGCGCACCGGTCCGGCCGGCAGGCTCGCCAGTTCCGCCTCAGGGGGCAGCTCGGCCGCCAGCTGGCTGCGGTAGGGCAGGGCCAGGCCCTGCTCCTGCCCGTGATGAGCGATCACGGCCCCGGCCAGGATCATCGCCTCGGCCACCAGGGTGCGCGAGGGCGAGGGTTCGGTGATCTCCAGCTGGGCCCCCTCGGCGTCGCAGCGGATCCGGCCCTCGGGCTGGTCCAGATCGAGGGCCCCCCGGGCCAGGCGCCAGCGCCGCCGCCGCTCCATCAGGGCGTGGATCGCTTCGAGGTAGCGCTCCTGGGGCGGGGCCAGCTCGATCAGTTCATCGGCATCGCCGTAACTCAGCCGATAGGCGGGTCGCACCCAGCTGGACTCCAGCCCATGGGCGGCCACGGCGCCGTCCTCGTCCAGCTCCACCCACAGGCTCAGGGCCGCGCTGCGCTGGCCCATGCGCAGGCTCATCGGGCCGGTGCTGAGCACCTCGGGGAACATCGGCAGCGGCCCCCGGGCCAGGTAGAGGCTGCTGGCCCGGCGCCGGGCTTCGATGTCGAGGGGGCTGTCCGGCGTCACCAGCCGGCCCGGGTCGGCGATGTGGATCCACAGCCGTGGTGTGCCGTCGGGACCGGGCTCCAGCGAGAGGCCGTCGTCGATGTCGCGGGTGTCCGCATCGTCGATGGTGACGGTGTGCAGGCCGGTGAGGTCGCGGCGGCGCTCGTCTCCGGGCAGGTCGGTGCCAGCCAGGGCCACCAGGCGGCGGGCCTCCTCCTCCAGCTCATCGGAGAAGCCCGCCTGCCAGGTGGTGTTCTCCAGGGAGGGGAGGTGGTGCCGCTCCCACTGGCCCAGGTCCACCAGCAGGTGCCGGATCGGCGCCGACTCCATGGCGCAGTGGGCCGCCTGCAGGGCGCGGTGCAGGTCGTCCGGCAGGGGACGGCTGGTGTCGCCGCTGGCCCACTCCCGCAGCAGGGCCAGGTGCTGGCGCTGCTCGGCATCGAGCTGCTGGGGATCGATCGGGCGGCGCTGGCGCAGGGCGTCCTGCCACTGGCGGCGCCGCTGTTCGGCCAGGTGCTGGCGGCGGGCGTCCCGCCGCAGTCGCCGCACATCCACCAGCGGCCGGGCCTCCACCTGCTGCTGGCGCCAGCGGAACAGGGTCTGGGGACCTTGCAGCCACAGCCAGCAGGCGGCCCGCTGGACCGGGTCGCCGCCGTCGCCGATCAGATCGACGAAGTCCCCCAGCTCCAGGGACAACGGGTCGTCCTGCAGCAACAGCCAGGCGGCCCCCAGCTCCCGGGGGCGGGGGGCGGCCTGCTGCAACGTCTCCGCGCTCAGCCCCCAGGGGGGCTGGGACAGGCGTGAGGGTGGTGATTGATCGCCAGGAAGAGCGGCCAGCAGATCGAGCTGCCGCACCCCGCGCTGGACGGCCTTGGCCTCGAAACCCACCTTGAGATCGAGGCGTGTGCCTTTCTCGGCCACAACGACCGCCAGCAGGCTGCGGCTGTCGTCGTGGAGGCCGACCAGGTCACCCGCCGTGAACCGACGCGAGGCGGAAGGCAACTCAGCCTTCGGGGTTCACGAAGGGCAGCAGGGCCACGATCCGGGCCCGCTTGACGGCATTGGTGAGGTCGCGCTGCTGCTTGGCCGTCAGGCCGGTGAGGCGACGGGGCAGGATCTTGCCGCGCTCGGTGATGAACTTCTTGAGCAGATCGACGTCCTTGTAGTCGATCGGATCACCGGGCTTGATCGGCGAGAGGCGCTTCTTGAAGAAGGAACTGGACATGGGAACGGAGGAAAGGAACGAAAGGAGGGAACTGCCGCTGCAGAGGCCGCGGGACGATCAGAAGCTGGGATTCCGCAGGGAATCCGGCCTCACTTGATCTCCTTGTGGATGGTGGAGGCGTTGCAGTGGGGGCAGAACTTCTTGAGTTCAATCCGTTCGGTGGTGTTGCGGCGGTTCTTCTGGGTCGTGTAACGGGACACGCCAGGGGACCGCTTGGCGGGGTTGGACCGGCATTCGGTGCACTCGAGGGTGATCACCAGCCGGACGCCCTTGTTCTTGGCCATGGAAGGACGTTGCGCCGCGGATGCGTTGCAGAGAGACGATCCTGCACCTTACCTCCCGATGGGGAGGGCCCTGATCGCTTCCTAATGTGGGCGGCTGCTGTGCACCCCTCCGATGCTGGTTTCGCTCCAATGGCTCCGGGAGCTGGTCAGCGTGGAACCGGCCGCTCTCGAGCCGGGGCATCTGGCGGAGCGCCTCTCGATGGCCGGCTTCGAGGTGGAGGCCATCGAAGATCTGGCGGCCCGGGCGGCCGGTGTGGTGGTGGGCCATGTGCTGCAGCGTGATCCCCACCCCAACGCCGACAAACTCAGCGTCTGCCGGGTGGATGTGGGGGATGGCGAGCCCCTGCAGATCGTCTGCGGTGCGCCGAATGTGCGCCAGGGTCTGCACGTGCCCGTGGCCCTGGTGGGCAGCACCCTGCCGGCGGTGGGGCTCACCATCAAGCCCGCCGAACTGCGGGGGGTGGCCAGCAGCGGCATGATCTGCTCCCTGCGGGAGCTGGGTCTCGACGACGGCAGCGATGGCATCGCCGAGCTCGACCGGATCCTGGACACCCTGCCCCCCCTTGGCACGGCGGTGGGCCCCCTGCTGGGCCTGGATGACCAGGTGCTGGAGCTGGCGATCACCGCCAACCGCCCCGATGGCCTGTCGATGCGGGGCATCGCCCGCGAGGTGGCGGCCCTCAGCGGCGGCAGCACCACCTTCCCCGCGGCGGCTCCAGCCGTGGCGGCCGAGCCCCTGGCGGCTGTCCCTGCGGCCCTGGAGGCGATGGAGGCGGGGGGGCTGTTCAGCCTCACGGCCCTCAGCGGGCTGACGGTGGGCCCCTCCCCCGACTGGCTGCGCCAGCGGCTGGAGCGGGCCGGTGTGCGCCCCATCAACAACGTCGTCGACATCACCAACCTGGTGATGCTGGAAACGGGCCAGCCCCTGCATGCCTTCGACCGCGACCGCCTGGGGGCCCTCACGGGCGACGTGCCCGCGCCGGCCAGCATCGGCCTGCGTCAGGGCCGCAGCGCTGAGGCCTTCGTCGCCCTCGACGGCCAGGAGCGCACCCTGAGCGAGGAGGCCCTGGTGGTCACCTGCGCTGACAAGCCCATCGCCCTGGCCGGGGTCATGGGGGGCCTCGAAGAGGCCGTCAGCGAAGCCACCACCGCCATCTGGCTGGAGGCGGCGGTGTTCGCCCCCCAG
This sequence comes from Cyanobium sp. Lug-B, assembly GCF_024345635.1. NCBI lineage: Bacteria > Bacillati > Cyanobacteriota > Cyanophyceae > Synechococcales > Prochlorococcaceae > Cyanobium > Cyanobium sp. Lug-B. The sequence goes on along the minus strand of NZ_JAGQBM010000050.1, from coordinate 20,325 downwards.
GCGGTGCGCCGCTCCGCCCGCAGCGTCGGCCTGCGCACCGAGGCCAGCAGCCGCTTCGAGAAAGGGGTGCCGCGGGAGATCACCCTGGCCGCCGCCGACCGGGCCGTGGCCCTGCTGCAGGAGCTGGCCGGAGCCCGGGTGGAGGGGCGCTGGCTGCACCAGCGGCCCCCGTCCCCCCAGCCGGCCCTGCCCCTGCGCCGCGACGCCCTCCACAACCTGCTGGGGCCGGTGCTGGTGGAGGGCGAGCCCCAGGATCTGGACGACGAACGCATCACCGCCACCCTCGAAGCCCTCGGCTGCGTCCTTGAGGAGGACGAAGACGGCTGGCAGGTGCGGGTGCCGCCCGAGCGGGCCATGGACCTCAAACGGGAGGTGGACCTGATCGAGGAGGTGGCCCGGCTGGTGGGCTACGACCACTTCGCCGCCCACCTGCCCGACCCCCTGATCCCCGGCGGCCTCGAGCCGGCCCAGCAGCTGGAGCGACGCCTGCGCCGCAGCCTCTGCGCCGCCGGCCTGCAGGAGATCGTCTCCCTGTCGCTGGTGGCGGCGGCCCCGGGCCGGCTGCCCCTGGCCAATCCGCTCCTGGCCGACTACGGCCACCTGCGCGACAATCTGCACCAGGAGCTGCTCCAGGCCGCCCGCCGCAACCTGCAGGCCTCCCTCGGGGGCTTCTGGGGCTTCGAGATCGGCCGGGTGTTCCCGGGTGGTGGGGCCAGCGGCGAGGAGCGCCATGGGGAACGCACCCTGCTGGTGGGGGTGATCGCCGGGGAGCGGCGCGCCGAACGCTGGCGCAGCTCCGGCAAGCCCGCCCCCCCGGACTACTTCCAGGCCCGCGGCGTGCTCCAGGCCGGTCTGGAACCCCTGCGCCTGCCCCTGGAGGACCGCCCCCTGACGGATGGCCCCCTGCTGCACCCCGGCCGCGCCGCCCAGCTGCTGGTGGAGGGCAGGCCCGCCGGCTGGTTCGGCCAGCTCCACCCGGCCGAGGCCGAGCTCCTCGACCTGCCGGCCGCCACCTACGTGTTCCAGCTGGAGCTGGAACCCCTGCTCAGCGCCGGCACCCGCCGCAACCGCTGGCAGCCCAGCTTCCGCCCCTACCCCACGGTGCCGGCCTCGGAGCGCGATCTGGCCCTGGTGGTGCCCACCGACACCACGGCGGCGGACCTGCTGGCGGCGATCCGCAAGGCGGGCAAGCCGTTGCTGGAGCAGGCGGAGCTGATCGACCGCTACGAAGGGGCCCAGGTGGAGGCCGGCCGCTGCAGCCAGGCCTTCCGCCTCCGCTACCGCGACAGCGCCCGCACCCTCACCGACGAGGAGGTGGAGGCGGCCCACGGGCGGGTGCGCGACGCCCTCGAACGCCGCTTCGGCGCCGAACAGCGCCGCTAGAGACGCTCCAGGGCCGCCAGGGCTTCCACGTGGCTGGTGTTGGGGAAGAAGTCCACGGGCTGCACCCAGTTCAGCCGGTAGACCCCAGAGCCGCAGAGCTGGGCCAGGTCGCGGGCCAGGGCCGCCGGATCGCAGCTCACGTAGGCGATCCGCTCCGGTTGCGCCGCCAGGATCGCGGCGATGGCGATCGGGTTCAGACCCTTGCGGGGGGGATCCAGCACCAGGGCCTGCTGGTCCTGGAGGCGCTCCTCCAGGACCTGGGGCACATCGGCCTGCTCGAAGCTGGCCCGATCCTCCAGCCCGTTGGCGCCGGCATTCACCTGGGCCATGGCCACGGCGCCCGGGTGCAGCTCCAGGCCACTGACCTGCCAGCCGGCGGCGGCCAGGGGCAGGCTGTAGGTGCCGATGCCGCAGTAGGCATCAAGCAGGGAACCGCCGGCGGGAGCCGGGCCGAGGGCTTCGATCAGATGGGGAACCAGCCGTTCGGCCTGGTGGGTGTTGACCTGGAAGAAGGTGTCGGCGGCGATGCGGAAGCGCAGGCCGGCGAAGCGTTCCTGGACCCATTCCCGGCCGCGGATCACCCGGGTCTCGTCGCCCATCAGCCGATTGGTGGGCCTGGGCTGGAGGTTCAGGCAGACCCCCACCAGCTCGGGCCAGCGTTCGCACCAGGCGTCGGCCAGGGCTTCGAGGCCTGGCAGGTCGTCATGGCTGCTGATCAGGGTGATGAGCAGCTCACCGGTGGCTGCCCCCACCCGCAGGCCCAGGTGCCGCAGGCCGGGACCCTCCACGGCCTGGGGGTCGTTGCCGTGGCGGTCGATCGGCCAGTCACTGGCTTCGATGTCGGCTTTCAGGGGGGCGATCAGGGCGTCGATGCGCGGATCGAGCACCGGGCAGCGGGCCATGTTGACGATCTGGTGCGAGCCGCGGCGGTAGTAGCCGGCCCGCAGCCGGCCATCGGCCCGGCGCTCCAGCGGAATCAGGGCGCGGTTGCGGTAGCCCAGGGTCGGAGCGGCCACCAGCAGCGGCCGCACCGGGGCGCTCAGGCCGCCGATGCGCTGCAGGGTCTGCTCCAGGGTGCGCTGCTTCCAGGCCGCCTGGGCCCCGTCCGTCAGCGGCTGGAGGCTGCAGCCACCGCAGTTGTCGGCCAGGATGCAGGGGGGCCGGCGCCGGTCCGGAGAGGGCGTCAGCACCCGCAGCAGCTGGCCCACCAGATGGCGCCGCGCCACCGCCTGCAGCCGCACCTGCACGGTGTCCCCGGGCAGGGCGCCGCTGACGAACACCACCTGCCCGTCGTGGCGCCCCACCCCCTGCCCGTCATGGCCCAGGTCGGTGATCTCCAGCTCGAGCCTGTCGCCCACCGAGGCCATCGGTCGTCCGCCGCACTGCTGCGACCCTATCGGGGGTCGTGCAAAGGGGCGTTACACCTTGCGCCCGGAGCCCTGGCGGAGGCTTCGGGCTCGATAGGATTCGCCGGACTGTGGTCGCTGCTATGAGCGTCGTTCGCGATCTGATCCTCCAGGCCGATGATCAGCTCCGCTATCCCACCGGCGGCGAGTTGCGCACGATGGTGGAATTCCTCAGCGGCGGAGCCCGCCGGCTGAGTGTCGTCAGGGTGCTGACCGACAACGAGAAGAAGATCATCGCCGAAGCCTCCAAGCAGCTGTTCCTGCGCAAGCCGGAGTACGTGGCCCCCGGTGGCAATGCCTTTGGCCAGAAACAACGGGCCCAGTGCCTGCGGGACTACAGCTGGTATCTGCGGCTGGTCACCTACGGAATCCTGGCCGGCAGCACCGAGCTGATCCAGCAGATCGGCGTGGTGGGTGCCCGCGAGATGTACAACAGCCTGGGTGTGCCCCTGCCCGGGATGGTCGAGGCCATGCGCACCCTCAAGGAGGCGGCCCTGGTGTTGCTCGGTGGCGACGAAGCCGCCCTCGCCGGTCCCTACTTCGACTACCTGATCCAGGGGCTGCAGACCTCCACCTGAATCGGTCCGTCAGTCTCATTCGGGTCCAGGCGCTGGTCTGACGATGGATCCAGTTTGAGATGCTCAAGCAGCATCAGCCTCCCACCCCGTCACCGACGTGACGGGGTTTTTTGTGGGGACGCCCGCGATGGAGCCGATGGTCCGCCTAAGACGCATCAAGGACGTCTGTGGGCCGGCGGAGCCACGCCATGGCTCTCAGATAAGACCCAGTACTAGTCCAGAGCCGAGGCCCGAACCAGCCAGTTGCGACGCCAGGAACGGCGCTGGCGCCGGTTCCTTGATGGCTGGGCCATTCGCGGTGCAGGTGCCGACGGCATTCCATCGCGGCTGGGCGACGACCTGCTCGAAAGGGAGTCCGCCCCAGCGCGCGGGAGGCAGGTCCGACGACAGTTCCGCAGTCGTCCCAGCCGGGTCTCGTGTCGGGTCCAGGAGCAACTCTCGCCCGAGACTCTTGGTGCACAGGGTGCATGGTTCGGGGTGCAGGGTCCTGCATGCGGATGGATGACCCCTTGGGGATGGCTCTCCCCCTGGGGTTTGAGCAGCTTCTGAGGCGAGCGACGGCCTCGGGCCTTGATTCAGTCTGCGTATCTGTGTCAAAGACAGATACGCAGAGATTTGAAAGCCAGCTGGGATCTGCCTTATCAGCTTCTGTCCAATCCATGGACAGAACGACGGTCCTCCACTCGCAACCCCTGGACATCCCCCGGCTTCGCTGCCAGATGGGCGTCGAGCGCCCATGGCGTCGATGGGGACGTCCCCATTGGTGGTGACAGCTCAAATCGACGAAAAAAGTGGTATCGCCGTACCCATCCGGGTCCAGCTGTGGGACCAGCAAATAGTCTCATCGGCGCCGTCTGGGACTGGGGCGTGCCCGGCAGCCAAACCCATCAGTCCGCCCGTCGCCTCTGTGTCGCATGGCTAGACCAGAAAGGGGTCCCAGATGGGACTGCCGGTCCACTGGCTAGGGGTCCGGCCGTTCGCCTCGGCGGGTCAGCGCTCGTTCGCGGCCCCCTGCCGGTAGAGCTCCTTGAGCAGCTGGTAGGCCTCGTTGAGGCGCCGCATCGCCTCCACCGAGCCGCCGGCATCGGGATGGTGGCTCTGGGCCATCTCCCGGTACGCCTCGCGGATCTGGGCCAGGGTCAGGCGCTGGCCGGGATCGGTCGGCAACTGCAGCAGCCGCAGGGCCCCGTGCAGGGTCATGGTGTGCTCCAGGGTCTGGAAGGAGGTGCCCCGGCGACGGCGGCGGAAACGGTGCACGAAGCGGCGGATCAGGGTGGGAATACGCAGGCTCAGGGTCGATCCACTGAACGGGTCCTCCAGCACGCCGGCGGTCACCATCACCCGCTCGAACGTCGGCGGTCCATCGCTCCAGCCGGGAACGAACTGCTGCATCACCTGGCAGGCCGCCGACCAGGTGAAGCTGCGGCCCTCGCTCTGGTCGGACTGGGGCCAGATCTCCTGGCCCAGCCAGAGCATGGCCGCCTCCAGCACCGCCGCCCCGGCCGGCGATCCATAGAGCGTGCGCCAGTGGTTGCCGGCCTCCTCCATCGCCTGCTGCACCACCTCGCTGCCGAGGGGCGGCAGGGGGGTCAGGGGCAGGGGCGCGGCAGCCTGCGACACCGTCGGCCGCAGACTGCGCTTGAGCACATCGGAGCGGCGCCGCACGAAGCCGGGCAGATCGATCCCCCCACCCGATGGCTGGGGGCGCGGGGCCTGCTCCTGCGGAGCCTCCCACTGGAATTCCGCCTGCAGGGTGTCCATCGCCCCCCGTCCCACCAGCACCAGGGCCCCCTGTTCCTCCAGGTCCTGCCGCTCCTCGTCGTGGTGCGGGCGCGACCGGCCCTCCAGCGCCAGGCCATGGCCCCCTCCGCCATCACCCTCACGATCCCCCTCGCCCTCGCCATCCCCGTCGTCGTCGGAGCCGAACAGGTCATCCAGCAGCCGTTCGAGCACATCGCCCCGGCTGCGGATGCCCCACTCCCGCCGCAGATGGTCCAGGTGGGCCACCAGCTCCCGGGTGAGGTCGAGGCTGATCCGTTGGCGCCCGTCATTCGACTTCTCAGCCACGGCAGCCCTCCATCGGTGCTGGGATCGCGGGCATCGGACGGCTGGTCAGGGTCCCCGCTGGTCCCGCAGGAACTGCTGCTGGGCCTCCACGGCCTCGCGGTAGCGATCCACCAGCGTCCCGCCGCCGGCGGCGGTGCCCGAGCGGCTGCGCATCGGCGTGATCATCGGGGACGGGGCCAGCACGCCGCGGTTGGAGGAGGGCAGCGGCGGCGGCGGGGTCAGCCAGCCCGGGGCCGGTGCCGGGCGGAGGATCTGGGACGGCGGCACCAGGGGTCCGGTGCCACCGGTGGGTGCCGGGGCGATCGTGGCGGCGGGCGGCACGATGGTGACCGCCGGAGGGGCGACCGGCGGCGGGGCCGGGCGGACGGTGGCCCCGGCCCGGGCCAGCTCCAGCTGCCGCTCCCGCTCCTGGACCATGGCCAGCTGGCTGGCGCTCACCACGCTCAGCAGGTGGCCGGGGGTGGCATCGGCCGGGTAGACGAGGCTGACCCGTACGGGGTTGACGACCCCGGGGGTCAGGTCGATCTGGCCCAGGGAGAGGCTCTGCCCGGAGCGCAGACCCACATGCACCTCCCGCATGCCGGCGGGGGTCTGGATCTGGATTGAACCGCGGAAGGCCGTGAACGGCTGGCCGCCGATGAGGGTGGGGTGGCTCATCACCAGCTCATAGGGGCCGTTGCCCTTGAGATTCAGGTCGACGTCGAAGCGAACCCCATAGGTGCCGACGTTGTCGAGGGACGAATCGACCATGCGGCTGGCCAGGGCGTTGACCTGCACGTCGCGGGTGCCGAAATGGTGCCGGTCGGTGCTGGTGAAGGGCACGTGCAGCGGCCCCTTGACGTCGAGGTCGTGGGTGATCGAGGCCTGGTAGGCATCGCCGAGGGCCACGCCGCCCACGCGGGAGAAGATCCGCCGGTTGTGGATGTCGTTGATCCGACTGAGATACACCCGGCCGGGGGCCAGGCGGCCCTCATCCAGCACTGCCAGCACGTCCCTGTCGGAATCGGGAGTCTTGGCGGCCACCACGGCGATCTGGAAGGGGCCGTCGCTGCGGCCGCGCAGCAGGGCGTTGGCGATGCCGAGGGCGGGGAGATCGGTCTGGAACAGCACGATGCGGCTGCGGGCCGGAATCGTGATCTCATCGGTCAGACGGCTGTCCAGCCGACCGCGCAGCATCTGGACGGCGGTGGCATCACCGGGGCCGGTGTTCCAGGGACGGGGACCCAGGGGCTTGACCCCCATCAGATTGTTGGCGAGGTAAGGGGCCTCGAAGCTGTTCCGCACCGCCCCCTTGGAGAAGCGGATGTGGACAGGACGCTGGCCCGGATTGATCAGGATGGCCGCCAGGGTCAGTTCCGCCCGTCGCGTGCCAGGGGCGATCGAGCGGCGGTTGGGGGGGAAGTACTTGTGGTGCAGGTGCATGCCGAATTCCCCGTTGAAGGTGTATTCGGCATTGCGCAGGGGTTGCCCGGTCTCGGCGGCGTAGGCATAGCCGGGCGCGGTGTTGATCAGGATCCCCGGCCCCTCGACCTCCTCGGGCTGGTTGGAGTGCAGCACCGGCACGTTGTTGAAGGTGCCGTTCAGCGGTCGGGCCTTCTGACCCGCCATCAGGGCCACGTAGGCGTGGGCGGGCTGCGCCAGCACGAGGCCCAGACCCAGCGTCAGCCAGACACCGATGGGACCAATGGGGGAAACTGATCTCAAATTGCGACAGGCTGGTGGTGTGGGTTGCCAGAGGACGGTAAGGCGGGATGCGACCGTCCCAACCGATGGGGGGTGCGAGGACCTGGGCAGCCCCGGATGGAACGACGGGCTCGCTAGAACGGACCCACTCTGCAGATTTTGTCATGATTCCTCCCTTCGGGTACTGCTCCGGGTCGGAGTCCGGAGCCAGCGCCCTGCGGCGGTATCAGGAACGCAAGCTGCGCCTGCTGAGCTTCTGGCGCGATGGCATCGAGCGCCAGCTGGCCGCGATGAACGCCGCCATCAGCACCCTGGAGCAGCAGATGCACCGCGATCAGGCCGATCACCAGGGGTGAGTCCGCGGGCGTCCAGCTCCCGCCGCAGCTGCTCCAGCCCTTTGTGCAGCAGGCGTTTCACCGTCATCGGGCTGACGTCCATCTGGCGCCCGAGGCGGCGGTAGCTCCAGCCCGCCAGAACCACCTGGCGCACCACCAGCTGGGTGCGGGCATCGAGAAGCCCCAGCAGCATCGCCGCCGACGGTCCCGGTTCCTCCTGGCGGCAGGGCTCGCCGGCCGTCTGGGAGGCCACGGCCTCCACCAGGCAGGGATCATCCAGGTTGGCGGGCCTGGCCAGCAGCCGCTGCAGCTCCAGCCGTTGCCACTCCGCCGGGGTGACGCCCAGGGTGCCGCTGAGCAGGGTGATCCCCCCGCCGGGATCCGCCAGCAGGATGGGGTGGCGGCTGAGTCGGTTGAACCGTTCCTGCAGTTCCGCCTGGCGCCGCGGCAGTCGCACCATCGGGGCCGCATCCCGCAGGTAGTGGAGGATGGCCCCCCGGATGTGGGGCCTGGCGAAGGCCTCGAACGGGGTGCGGCGGTCATCGTTGAACAGTTCGGCGGCCCGGATCAGCCCCAGCAGCCCCACCTGGAGCAGGTCTTCGAAGGATTCCCGGCTGCACCGGGCGTAGTGCAGCGCCAGGGGGCGGACCACGGCCCGGTACTGCTCCACCCGCCGGTTGCGGCGGGCGGCGGCGGCGGGAAGGGTCTGGCGGCAGGAGGGGGAAGGGGCCATGGTCGTGGGGCCTGGACGTCGGCGATGTCGGGACAAGCGGGGCGTGCCGTGGCGCCGATGACGGCTGGCGGTGCGCTCCTTTTCCAGAGAGGGCCAGGGGGCACGAAACGCACAACCGTGAAACCACGGAAGTTTGCCGTCGGCTTCAGGACCGCGGGGCGGCCACGTCCTCCAGCAGGGCCCAGGGACCGTGCCGTTCCAGCCAGCCCCTGTCGGAGCCTTCGGTTATCAGCAGGAAGCCGGCGAAGCCCAGGGCATTGACGCTGAAGCCGGCCCCGTGCTCCCGTATCCGGCGCACGGTCAGGAACCAGTCGTCGTCGAACAGCAGGTTGTAGGGGTGCAGGGGCTCGCTGTCGCGGCCCGGCTCCCCCAGCTCCAGATCCCTGGCATGGGCGTGGTACAGATCCGCCAGATCGGACCCGCCCAGGGGATCGCTGCGCCGGCTGAGGCGGTAGGCCCAGCACCAGGCGGGCGTCCCCGTCTCGAGCTGCTCCAGGAACAGCGGCGCCAGGGGGCAGCTGGGCTCACCGGGGCGGCGTGGCAGCAGCTGCAGATGGCGATGGGGCTGGCTGGCGCCGGAGCGGGCGCCGCTGTTGAAGAACCACAGCCCGCCGGTGTCCCGGCCCACCTCCGCCACCGCCTGCCAGTCGCAGGCCTCGATCCAGCCGGCCTGGGGGCGCCAGTCCCGGGTGATCACCAGCAGGTGCGCCTCCTGCACCGGGTACTTGTTCAACAGCAGCACGTGGGCAGGCTCGAGCAGCTCCACCTGCAGGGGCCGGTCCCAGGGCAGGAAGGGATTGGGCCGGGGCCCCCCCTGGCGCAGGTGCCGGGGCGTGGAGGAGAGCAGCTCGCGGACGACGAAGGGCTCGATGCCGGGGACCGGTAGGAGGCGCGTATCGAGGGGCACCAGAGCCCCCTGGCGCCGGGCCCGTTCCGTCACCTCAAGGGCCCGCTGCCAATGGCGCTCAGCTCGCACCGGCCTGCAGTCGGGCCAGGGAGGCGCCCCGGTAGTAGCGCCCGAGGATCTCGTTGTACCGGAGTCCCTGCTCCGCCAGATCCTGGGCACCGTGCTGGCTCATGCTGGCCCCCAGGTGACCGTGGGCCTCCTGGGTGATGCGGTTGGTGGCCGCGTAGAGGCTTTCGACGATGCCCCCCTGGTAGCTGAGGATCACCCCGGAGGTGCTGGCGGTGGCCTGGCGGGTGCGGGCGGTGACGCTGCCCAGGCCCCGGTAGGCCTGCCAGCGGGTGGTGTCGCCCAGGTGCCAGTGGGCACTGGCCGGACGGGCCATGTGGGCCATGGCGTAGGACCGGGCCGCCACGGCCTGGGCCTTGAGGGCCTCCATGTTCCAGCTGCTGGGCATTTCGGCGCCCACCACCGAGCTGATGTAGCGCTCCAGGGAAACGTGGTTCACCAGCTGGAGGCCCTGGGATCCGCGCAGCACCCTCAGGCGGCCTTCGTAGGGACGCCCGTCCACCTGCAGGACGTGGTCGGACCCTGTCTCCAACCAGACCTCGGCCCGCCCGGCCATGGCCGCCGCCAGGTCGGGGGCGTCAGCGGCACCTCCCTCCTGGACGGGGCGCCCGTCCCGGTCGACCAGCCGCCAGTAGCCGGTGGCACCGAGCCGGGGGGAGGGGGAGGCGCCCAGCAGGGCCACCCGGATTTCGAGGGGGACCTCCGCGCCGGCCTCCGGCTCCACCAGGGCCGGGTCGGGATCGCTCAGGCTGGTGCGCTGGGCCTGCAGGGACGCCGCCGCCAGCAGATCACCGTCCGGAGCACCGCTGGCCCCGGTGTCCGCCTGGGAGACCTCCCGGGGCTGGGCGATCAGGGCCTCCAGGAGGTCGGGATCGGAGCGGGAGGCCCCCGCCGGGATCAGTTCCTGGGCAGCGAAACCGGCCCCCACCGCCACGATGGCCAGGGGGGCGGTGAGCAGGATCGGGTGGCGGCGACACCCCTGCAGGAGTCGCCGGCCGGTGGCGCGGAAAGCGGCGATGGCGGCCGTGACGTGCCGGCTCACGGCGGAGATCCACAAAGGGGTCCATGGATCATGCCGGAGAATCCGTCTCCGTCGCCGCCCCGCGCAGGACGGTCGCCCCATTGCACAGCGCCCCAGCCCTGTCGTTCAGGCGGCCGCTTCGGCCCGCAGGTCGCGCTGCATCAGCTCCTGCACGGCCTGGCGGGCCTCCAGCTCGCCCGCCAGCAGGCGCACCACCTGCCCGCAGATGGGCAGTTGCCAGCCCTCCCGCACCGCCAGGGCGAGGGTGGCCCGGGCGGTGCGGGGCCCCTCCACGGTGGCGCCGATCCTGGCCAGGGCGGTGGCTTCATCGCAGCCCTCGGCCAGCAGGCTGCCGAAGCGGTAATTGCGGCTGAGGCTGCTGTTGGCCGTGGCCAGCAGGTCCCCCAGGCCGGCCAGGCCGTAGAGCGTGGTGGGCTGGCCGCCGAGGGCCTGGAGCACGACGGCGATCTCCGCCAGACCCCGGCAGAGCAGGGAGGCCTTGGCGTTCGCCCCCAGGCCCAGGCCGTCACTGATGCCGGCGGCCAGGGCGATCACGTTCTTGAGGGCCCCCGCCGCCTCGGTGCCGATCGGATCGGCGTTCGTGTACAGCCGCAGGTGCGGGGTCCGCAACTGCTCCTGCAGCCGGCGGGCCAGTGCCGGGTCGTCGCTGCTGAGCACGCTCGCGGCGGGCAGGCCCCGCTCGAGCTCCTCGGCCAGATTCGGGCCGCTCAGCACCGCCAGCGGCAGCGCCGGCAGGTGGCGGCGCCAGAGCTGGCTGGCGGTGCAGAGGCTGTCGAGGTCGATGCCCTTGCTGCAGCTCAGCAGCGGCAGGCCCTGCGGCCAGTGCCCCCGCAGGCCCAGGCCCAGGGGGGTGACCCCCACCATCGACACGGCCACCACCACCAGATCGCAGTCCTGCAGCAGGGCCGCCGGGTCTCCCCCATCCCGCCGCGACCAGCTGCGGAGCTCATGCCCCTGGCGCTCCCAGAGCCGCAGCAACGTGCCGCCCCAGGCACCCCGACCCAGCACGGTGATGCGCAGACTCATGGACCGACGCGCGGGGCGGATCCCCGGATGGCCCTGCCATCATGCGCCATCCCCCTGCCCGCCATGACGACCGCCACCCACCCCTGCTGGCACGACTGGGAGGGCCAGGCCCTGATCGTGGGTCCGGGGGGCATCGGCCGGGCGCTGGCGGCCGAGCTGGCCCGGCGGGCGCCGGGACTGCGGATCCGCAGCGCCGGCCGCCGCGACGCGGACATCCGACTCGATCTGGCCGATGACGCCAGCCTGGCCGCGCTGGCCGCCTCTGCCGCCGACGCGCTCGCCCCCCTCCGGGTCGTGATCAACACCGCCGGGCTGCTGCACGACGGCCCCCTGCAACCGGAGAAGCGCCTCTCCCAGGTGAACCGCCAGGCCCTGGAGCGCAGTTTCGCCGTCAACGCCTTCGGGCCCCTGCTGCTCGCCCAGGCGGTCGAAGCCGCCCTGCCGCGCGACCGGCCGGTGCACTTCGCCAGCCTGTCGGCCCGGGTGGGCAGCATCGGCGACAACCGCCTCGGCGGCTGGTACGCCTACCGGGCCGCCAAGGCGGCCCAGAACCAGCTGTTGCGCACCCTGGCGATCGAATGGCAGCGCCGGCTCCCCCAGGCCTGCGTGACCCTGCTCCATCCCGGCACCACCGCCACCCCGCTCTCGGCCCCCTTCGGCCGCTCCGTGCCGCCCACGGCCCTGTTCAGCCCGGAGCGGGCCGCCGGCCACCTGCTTGATGTGCTGGAGGGCCAGACGCCCGCCGGCAGCGGCGCCTTCCTCGCCTGGGACGGCCAGCCGGTGCCCTGGTGAGGCAGCGGCTGGCGGGTGTCGCTCAGGCGGCGTGGCTCCGCAGGACGTCCAGGGGGATCACCTCCAGGGTGGAGAGGGCGGAGCTCTCCAGCCGCACGGGCGGGGCCATGCCGTCTTCGTAAGCCTCCAGCCAGCGGGCGGCGCAGACGCACCAGTGATCCCCGGGGCGGAGGCCGGGGAAGTTGTAGGCCGGCATCGGCGTCGACAGGTCGTTGCCCTGGGCGCGGCTGTAGGTGAGAAACGACTCGTTCACCACGCAGCAGACCGTGTGCCGGCCGAGATCACCGGGGTCGGCATGGCAGTAGCCGTCCCTGAACCATCCGGTGAGGGGCGCACAGCCACACTCCTGCAGCGGTTCTCCCAGCACGTTGCGGCTTTCGGCAGGGGGCTGCGGGGCGGAGGCGACCAAGGCCGGAGCGGTGCAGGAACGGGGAGAGTCTGACGGAGGACTGGCACAAATTGCCCCCAGGAGGTTGACGAATTCCGGGGGAGAGGGGTTAAAGGTCTTTCAGCACGACCCCCTTCATGAGCTGGGATTTCACCGAGGATGCGGCCTTCCTGGCCCTCTGCGACGCCTACAAGGAAAGCGGTGAGCCCTCCGCCATGGAGTTTCTGGCCCATGGCGAGGGTGCCTTCCATTTCCAGGAGCTCACCCAGAACGCCGCGGGGGAAGGCATCGACCTGAGCGACTCCGACGCCCTCGACACCTTCCAGCAGGACGTGATCGACAGCCTGGAGGAGCTCTGCAGCTGAGCTCCGCCTTCGCATGGGCCTTGGCCGCTTCCCCCCCCCGGCGGCCCTCAGCCGTAGAAGAAGGCGATCTCCTTGTCCTTGAGGCCCTCCCAGCCCGCTTCCCGCAGCCGCTGATCGAGGGTGAGCCGATCCATGTGTTTGGCGCCGGTGCGGACGATGCGGTTGCGCATCGACTTCTTTACGCCGCTGCGGGCCCGGCGGCTCTCCAGTTCCATGACTTCGCCGTAGAGGGCGAGCATGGCGGCCGGGATCGGGGAGCCGTCCAGATCCACTCCCGCCGCGATGGCGTCATCAACGCCGCCGGGTCCTGCGATGGCCATGGCCAGGGATGCGAAGGGTCAGCAAAGCCTGCCATGGCCGGTCCCCAGGAGGAGCCTGAGAAGGGCCTCAGGCGCTGAAGTACCGGGCCTGGCTGTGCAGGGCCACCAGGGCGGTGGTGCTCTGCTCCGGCTCCAGCTGGTCGCTTTCGTCCATCGTCAGGCCGATGCGGTCGGTGCCCAGCCAGGCGAGCTGCTGACGGGAGTCGGCCACGTTCGGGCAGGCGGGATAGCCGAAGGAGTAGCGGCTGCCCCGGTAGCGCTGGGCCAGCACGTCCCGCAGGGCCGTGGGCTCGTCGGCGGCGAATCCCATCTCCCGGCGGATGCGGGCATGGGTCCATTCGGCCAGGGCCTCCGCCATCTGGACCGCCAGGCCGTGGAAATAGAGGTAGTCGCTGTAGCGATCGGCCCGGAAGAGCTCCTGGGCGAAGCTGGTGGCCCCTTCGCCCATGGTGACGGCCTGCATCGGCAGCACGTCCGCCGGCCGCTGGCTGCCGTCGGGAGCCGTCTCCAGGTCGCGGTAGAAGTCGGCGATGCAGTAGCGGTTGCCGCTGCGCTGGCGCGGCAGGGCAAAGCGCCCCAGCTCGCCGCCGCCGCCGGTGGCCGGATCTCCGTCAGCCATCGCAGAAGGATCGAACACCACCAGCTCATTGCCGGTGCGGCCGCAGGGGAAGTAGCCGTAGGCCACCCGGGGGGTGAGCAGGCCCTCCTGGCGGCAGCGGCCGAGCCACTCCTGCAGCACCGGTTCCGCCTTCTCGGCGAGCATCGCCTCGTAGTCCTGTCGGCTCTGCTGCTGGGTCTTGCGCAGCTGCCACTGGCCGGCGAAGAGGGCGTTGCGATCCAGGTAGGCGAACACCTCGTCGAGGTCGATCCCGGCCTCGGTGAGCACCCGGGTGCCCCAGAAGGGGGGCGCGAGGGCCGGTTCGGCCGGCACCGCCGCGGAGCGTTCGTCGCTGGGGGCCGCCCCTGTCCCAGCTGGCTCCGCCTCATCCGTCCCGGGCTCGGCCGGCGCCGGAGCCGCTCCAGGCTCCACGGACGCCTCGACTGCATCGGCGGCCGCTGCCCCGGAGGCGGGCTCAGCCAGCCCCAGGCCCTCGGGAGCGCCGTCGAGGAAACCCTGGTGGTCGTCCCAGCGGCCGGCCGCCTTGGCCTCCATCAGGGCGTCCATGAAGCGCAGATCGGCGAAGGCGTCCCGGCCGTAGATCACCTGGCCCCGGTAGGCCGCTCGGCAGTCGCCGTTGACGAACCGCGGTGTCAGCGCCGCTCCGCCGAGGATGACGGGAACGGAGATGCCGACCTCGTTGAAGGTTTCGAGATTGTCCTTCATGAAGGCGGTGGACTTCACCAGCAGGCCGCTCATGGCGATGCAGTCGGCGCCGTGCTGCCGCTGGGCCTCGACGATCGCGTCGACGCTCTGCTTGATGCCCAGATTCACCACCTCATAGCCATTGTTGGTGAGGATGATGTCCACCAGGTTCTTGCCGATGTCGTGAACGTCCCCCTTGACGGTGGCGATCAGAAACTTGCCCTTGCTGCTGGATTCGCCCTCCTGCCGTTCCATGTGCGGTTCGAGGAAGGCCACGGCCGCCTTCATGGTTTCGGCGCTCTGCAGCACGAAGGGCAATTGCATCTGCCCGGAGCCGAACAGTTCGCCCACCACCTTCATGCCATCGAGCAGGAAGGTGTTGATGATCTTCAGGGGCGGATGTTCCGCCAGGGCCTCCTGCAGGGCGGGCTCCAGGCCGATGCGTTCGCCGTCGATGATGTGCTGCTTGAGCCGCTCCTCCAGGGGCAGGTTGGCCAGCGATGGCCCGGAGGCCCGGGCCTCCTTGGCGCTCACCCCCTCGAATTCGCTGGTCAGCAGGGTGAGGGGGTCGTGGACGCAGATGCCGTCCTCGAAACGACGCCGGTCGTGGATCAGATCGCGGCAGATCTGCTGATGTTCCTCGCTGATCTTCGCCAGGGGGAGGATCTTGGCCGGGCTGACGATTGCCGCATCCATGCCCGCGGCGCAGCAATCGTGCAGGAACACCGAATTGAGCACGATGCGGGCGGCCGGTGACAGCCCGAAACTGACGTTGCTGACCCCCAGCACCACATGGACGCCGGGAAGGTCCCGGCGGATCCGGCGGATCGCCTCGATCGTGGCGGCCGCGTTGGCCCGGTCCTCCTCGATGCCGGTGGAGATGGGCAGGGCGAGGGGGTCGTAGAAGATCTCATGGGCCGGCAGGCCGAATTCCAGGGCATCCCGGTAGGCCCGCTGGGCGATGGCGAACTTGCGCTCGGCGGTGCGGGCCATGCCCTCCTCGTCGATCGTGCCTACCACCACGCCGGCGCCATAGTCCCGGGCCAGTTCGAGCACCTTGAAGAAGCGCTCGTTGCCGTCCTCGTAGTTGGTGGAGTTGAGGATGCACTTGCCGCCGGCCACCTTGAGGCCGGCCTCCATCTTCTGCCACTCGGTGGAATCGAGCATCAGCGGCAGGTTGACGTTGGTGACCAGGCGGCTCACCAGATCGTGCATGTCCTTCACCCCGTCGCGCCCCACGTAGTCGACGTTCACATCGAGCACGTGGGCGTTCTCCTTCACCTGGCCCCGGGCCACCGCCACCAGGCCGTCCCAGTCCTCGGCGTTGAGCAGTTCGCGCACCTTCTTCGAGCCGCTGGCATTGAGCCGCTCGCCGATGATCAGGAAGGAGTTGTCCTGGAAGTAGGGGGTGACGCCATAGATCGAGGCCACCGCCGGCTCGTAGTGGAGCGGCGGCCTCTGCAGACGCTGCCGGGGCAGCCGCACCTCGCGGGGTGCCGGCTTCAGACCGGCGGCGAGATCCGCCAGGGCGCCGATGTGTGCCGGGGTGGTGCCGCAGCAGCCACCGATCACCTGCACCCCCAGATCCTCGACGAAATGCATCAGCTGCATCCGCATCTCGGTGGGGGTGAGCCGGTAGTGGGCCACGCCGCCGACGTTCTCCGGCAGCCCCGCGTTGGGGATGCAGCTCACCACAAACGGACTGTGCTGGCTGAGGTAGCGGATGTGCTCCTTCATCTGCTCCGGGCCGGTGGCGCAGTTGAGGCCGAGCACATCGATCGGGAACGGCTCCAGGATCGCCACGACGGCGGCGATGTCGGAACCCACCAACATGGTGCCGGTGGTCTCCATGGTCACCGAGACCATCAGGGGCCGCCGCTCCCCGGCGGCGCTGAAGGCCTCCTCGATGCCCTGCAGGGCCGCCTTGATCTGCAGCACGTCCTGGCAGGTCTCGACGATGAACAGGTCGACGTCACCGGCGATCAGGCCGGCGGCCTGCTCGCGGAACGAGGCCTTCATCGTGTCGAAGTCGATGTGGCCGAGGGTGGGCAGTTTGGTGGTGGGTCCCATCGAGCCGGCCACGAACCGGGGCTTCTCCGGCGTGCTGTAGGCGGCGGCCATCTCGCGGGCCAGTTCGGCGGCCCGGCGGTTGATGGCGAAGGCCTGGTCCTCCAGTCCGTACTCGGCCAGCACGATCGAGGCGGCCCCGAAGGTGTCGGTTTCGATCACGTCGCAACCCACCTCCAGGAACTGGCGATGCACCGCCTGGACCGCATCGGGCCGGGTGAAGACCAGGTTCTCGTTGCAGCCCTCCAGGGCCGCGCCACCGAAATCGGCTGCCGTCAGGTTCATCTCCTGCAGAGACGTGCCCGTGGCGCCGTCGAAGACGAGCACCGGCCGGGTGGGACCGTGCAGCCAGTCGAGAAAGCCGATGCGGTCGGTGGGGTGGTGGATGGCGGCGGTGACGACCATCAGGCGTCGATGCGGATGCGGGTGACCCAGTGGTCATAGGAGGGATCACGGCCCTCCGTGATCGCTGTCAGGCGGTCGCGCAGACGCTCCATCACCGGGCGGTGGCTGGAGAGGTCGGTGGACTCGATCCGGCGCACCGGGGTGACCCGGGCGGCGGTGCCGCTGAGGAACACCTCGTCGGCGATCATCAGTTCGGTCTTGTCGACGGCCCGCTCGAGCACGGGGATGTCCATCGAGCGGGCCAGCTCCATGATGCTGGCCCGGGTGATGCCCTCGAGGATGTCCTGATCGACGCCCGGGGTGATCAGCACGCCGTCCCGGACGATGAACAGGTTCATGCCGCTGGCCTCGCTCACCTTGCCGCGGCTGTTGAGCAGCAGGGCCTCGTCGAAGCCGCTCTTGACGGCCTCCGTCTTGGCCAGGGAGCTGGTGATGTAGGCGCCGCTGATCTTGCCCCTCAGGGGCAGGGAGCGGTCCTCCTGGCGGCACCAGCTGCTGATCCGGCAGCTCACCCCCTCGGGGGAGAGATAGTCGCCCATCTCGATGCCGTAGATGAGGAAGTCCGTCTGGATGTTGTGCAGCCGCGGGGCGATGCCCAGGTCGCTGGTGTACACGAAAGGCCGCAGGTAGATCGGGCAGGTGGGCCGGTTGGCCTGCAGAAAGGCGTGGATGGCGTTGTGGATCGTCTCCTCCGGCAGTTCCGTCAGCAGCAGCCGGGCGCTCTGGCTGAGGCGGCGGGCATGGCGATCGGCGCGGAACAGCAGGATCTCGTTGTTGTCGGCGGGGTTGGGGAGGGCCCGCATGCCGCCGAAGGCGCCCGTGCCGTAATGCAGCGCATGGGTGGCCACCGAGAGGGTGGCCTCGGCGAAGGGGACGCATTGTCCGCCGAACCAGGCATAGGGCAGGAACTGGTGCATGGAAGGCGGTGGCGACGATGCGATCTTCTCATCGCGTTCGGCAGGATGGGGCCATGCATCGACTCGCGTCCATCGCCGGGGACAGGACGGAGGACGACGGCGGCCTCTTCGTGGAGCAGCCAGCGGCGCCGGTGGTGCTGCTCAGCAGCGCCGACACGGATCTGCTGGCGGTGGCTCAGCTGCTCGCGGCCGAACCGGAGCTGCTGCCCGGGGAGCTGCGGGCCCTGAACCTCTCGGCCCTGCAGCACCCGGCGGTGATCGATCACTACGTGGCCACCAGCCTGGCCAGCACCCGGCTGGTGGTGGTGCGGCTGCTGGGGGGAAGGGGCCACTGGAGCTACGGGCTGGAGTGCCTGCGGCAGTGGGCCGCCGCCGCACAGGAGCGCCAGCTGCTGGTGCTGGCCGGCACCGCCGAGGAGGAGCGGGCCCTGGCCTGCCTCGGCAACCTCGACGGTCCGCTGGCGTCGGCCTGTGCGGCCTGCCTGCGGGAGGGGGGGGCGGCCAACCTGCGCCTGCTGCTGCGGACCTTGGCCGGCCTGCTGGCCGGCGAATCACCCGAGCCCCCATGGCCCGTCCCGGCCGCCGATCCCCTCCCCCACGACTGGCGTGACGAGCCCGGCTCCCGGGTGGGGGTGATCCTCTACCGGGCCCTCTGGCAGGCGGGGGATCTGGCCCTGATGGAGGCGCTGCTGGAGGCCCTGCGCGCCCGGGGGCTGGCGCCGCGGGCCCTGTGGGTGAGCAGCCTGCGGGATGGGGCCGTGCAGCGGGGGGTGGGCGATCTGCTGGCCCGGGAGGGGGCGGAGGCGGTGCTCTGCGGCACGGGTTTCGCCTCGGTGTCGTTCGAGGAGGCGGGGCTGGGGGCGCCCCTGTGGGAACGGCTGGGGGTGCCGGTGCTGCAGGTGCTCTGCAGCGGCCGCAGCCGCGACGCCTGGCGCTCCAGCAGCATCGGCCTGGCCCCCCTGGACCTCAGCCTCCAGGTGGCCCTGCCGGAGCTGGACGGGCGCCTCACCACCCGGGTGGGGGCCTTCAAGGAATGGAGCGCCACCAGCGACAGCCTGGCCACGGCCCTGCACCGCTACGTGCCCGACCGGGAGCGCCTCGACTGGATCGCCCGCCTCACCGCCGCCTGGATCGACCTGCGCCGCACCCCGGCCGCCGGGCGCCGCGTGGCCCTGGTGCTGGCCAACTACCCCAACCGCAACAGTCGCCTGGCCAACGGCGTCGGTCTCGACACCCCGGCCAGCGCCGCCCTGATGCTGGGCTGGCTGGCGGAGGCCGGCTACGACCTGGGGGCGGCCGTGGATCTGCCGAACGACGGCGATGTCCTCATCCACCGGCTGCTGGAGGGCCGCAGCAACGATCCGGAGAGCGGCCACCGTCCCCCCCTGGACCACCTGCCCCTCGCCACCTACCAGGCCTGGTATGCCACCCTGCCGCCGGAGGGCCGCCAGCGGCTGGAGGCGGTCTGGGGGCCGCCCGAGGCCGACGCGGGCCTGGAGCCGGCGGTGCTGGCCGACGGGGTCATGGGCCCGGCCTTCCCGGTGCGCGGGCTGCGGTTCGGCCGGGTGCTGCTGCTGATCCAGCCCGAGCGCGGCTACGACCGGGATCCCAGCCTCAGCTACCACAGCCCTGATCTGCCCCCCACCCACGCCTACCTGGCCCAGTACCTCTGGCTGCGCCAGGGCTTCGGCGCCCAGGCGGTGGTGCACGTGGGCAAGCACGGCAACCTGGAATGGCTGCCCGGCAAGGGGCTGGGGCTGTCCCAGGACTGCTTCCCCGAGTGGGCCCTCGGCCCCCTGCCGCACCTCTATCCGTTCATCGTCAACGACCCGGGCGAGGGCAGCCAGGCCAAGCGCCGTGCCCAGGCCGTGATCCTCGACCACCTGACCCCGCCCCTGGGTCGGGCCGGGCTGCACGGCGATCTGCAGGGCCTCGAAGCCCTGCTGGATGAGTACTGGGAGGCGCGCCAGCTGGGCAGCGCCCGGGCGCCGCTGCTGCGGGAGCGCCTGGGCCAGCGGCTGCTGGAGCTGCAGCTGCCCGCCACGGCCCAACCGGATCTGGACGGCCAGCTGGAGGCGGCTGACGGCTACCTCTGCGAGCTCAAGGAGGCCCAGATCCGCCTCGGCCTGCACACCTTCGGCACCCTGCCGGCGCCGGCCAGGCTGGCGGAACTGCTGCTGTGCCTGGCGCGGGCGCCCCAGGCGGGGGTGCCGGGTCTCACCCAGGCCCTGGCCCTCGATCTGGGCCTGGATCTGGACCCCTGGTCCGATCCGGAGGAGGCGCCCCTCTCCGCTGCCGACCGCTGCCGCCTCACCGCCCTCCGGGGGAGCGGCCCCCGGCTGCGCCATGCCGGCGACGGGGTGGCCCTGCTGGAGGCCTGCGCCCTGGGGCTGGTGGAGGCGGAGCTGGGCGGAGCCCCCGGGAGAGCGGCGGTGGCGCCGGAGACGCCCGTGGTGCCTGGGGTGCCCGTTGTGCCGGGGTCGGCCACCGAACGGGCGCTGGGGCACCTGCGCCGGGCCCTGCTGCCGCCCCTGCTGGCCTG